>JAGRAA010000391.1 GCA_020435185.1 Bdellovibrionales bacterium
AAAAGAACATGATTTTGTAAATTTATTTGTGGAAATGAAAATGAAGTCGTTAAGGGGAGTTGTTCTAAAGATATAATCGAAGTGATTTTATCATCATCAAATTGATATTTTTTTATTCCGTAAGTGTCGCCATCAGTATAGTGATGATAGACAATCTGTAAATCTTTATTGAAAGAAGGAGAGCTAAAAAACTCATTTTCTCTACCAAGAACAATAGTTTTTCCTTTTAAATCGTGAGCTCTCTTTAGCCACAATCCTGGTTGAGAAGAATTATTTGTAGAGGTGAGGTTTATTAGAATATCTCCGGAGTTATTAATTTGCGGAGAAGAATTTGTTATTGTCGAATATCCAGGAAGATTATATCCAGGTTTATTTATATGTGTACGACCAATGAGTTTTGGCTTTATCGATGCAAAACTAGAGAAGGCAAAAAACAATATAAATTGTATTAAGAAAAGTAACTTCATAAGTTCTCCAGGAAAAATTAAAACTTACTAAAATTTTATTGAATATTGACAGTAATGTAAAAAGAATGTTGAGAATAAAAAAAGCAGGCTTTCGCCTGCTTTTAATGCATCCAAATACAACAAAAAGTCTCATTGATTTTAAAGTGATTAAGGACACAATTCGACAGAATTCTATCTTTCTATATATAAATCTAGATAGCCGACCTTGGTCTAGAAAGTCCATCGTGTTGAAAGTTCTATAGTTTACAATTTTTTATTTTTTCTGAGAAAGAAAAATACCCATTAGAATGAATAGGATTCCGATATATGTGTTTATGGTAAGTTTTTCGTTAAAAAATAAAAAACCCCATAAGGTTGATCCTATAGGCTGAATGAGGAGAACAAGCCCTGCGGTACTGGGAAGCACCTTCCCTAGGCCAAAGCTGATGAGCTTCCAACCAATAATATTGACCCCTATGCCGAGAGCAATAAGCCATTTCCACTGAGACAAATCGGGCCAGGTGACCTCATGATTTGCTGAGGATAAGAAAAAAAGTAAGACGGAGCAAAAAAGGTATACCATCATCAATTTATTGAAGGTGCTGACATTATCATACTCTATTTCAATTTTTCTTAAAGTGAGTAAGTAGAAGGTATAAGCGACTCCTGTAAGCAGGCCAAATAGAATTCCTAAATAAAAAGGTAAGTTTTGATTAAATTCTAACTGAGGGTCAATACAAATGAAGAGCACTCCTAGAAAAGCAACAAGAACAGAGATGATTTTCTTTTTAGTTAAAGGTTGATTTAAGTACAAAACCCCAAAAAGCGTCATATAGAAAACTTGAGTATTTCCTAAGACCGTTGCCAACCCGGCACCACTAAGTAAAATAGATCGGTGCCATACGAATAAATCTAGTCCAATAGCGACACCGGCAAACAAAGTGAGTTTAATAAAGCGCCTATTAAATGGAGATCTGTTTTTTAGATAAAAAATAAAGAGTACTAAGAAAGCTAAAAATGATCTCCAAAATCCTATCCAAGTTGGTCCTAAATCAATAAGTTTGACTAGAATTGGAGAAAAACTAATGATGATGGATCCAATAATGAGATAAAAAATAGCCATACATGTTGTATGGCTTATATTTTATCGATGAGCAATTTAAATTATTCTTTTAGATTTAAATTTTTTACCCATGAATCATATTGATTTATTGATCCTGGGACAACCACTTCGACGGAGTTATCAGCTAAGTTAGCCATGCTGCCGAGATACTTTTCTTTCAATTTAAGCTCAAAGGCTTCTTCTCCTCCTGGAGAGGATAAGACCTGCCCTATTTTTTCTATAGATTCTGCGGTAGCTTTAGCAATAAGCAAGATTTCTTCTGAGCGTCCTTGGGCTTCATTTATGCGTTTCTGCATTTCTCCTTCTGAAATATTTATCATTTCGGCTTTGATTCCTTCGGATTCATTTATTCTGGATTGCTTATCTCCCTCGCTCGTAGCAAGTATGGCTCGACGATCTCTTTCTGCTGTTACCTGTTTTTCCATATAGGCTTGAACGCTGAGAGGGGGACTTATATTTTTTATTTCATATCGATGAACTCTAATTCCCCATCCTTCTGCAGCTTGATTAAGAACTTCTACAACCTTAGAGCTTATTAAATCCCTTTCTTCAAAAGTTTTATCGAGCTCTAATGTTCCGATCACAGAGCGAGTGGTAGTTTGTGCCAGCTCTATGGCTGCAAAGACAAAATCGGTAACGCCATAGCTGGCTTTCGTTGGGTTTATTACCTGCATATAGATTACGCCATCGACGACAACATTAACTTCATCAACTGTAAAACAATCTTGTGGGGGAACATCTATAGTGTGCTCTTTTAAATTTTGAATAAAGGTAACCTTATCCACAAAAGGAATTAATGCGTGAAATCCGGCTTCTAAGGTTTTGTGATATCGTCCTAAACGTTCTACTATAAAAGCCTTTTGAGTGGGAACAATTCTTATAGACTGAATAAATTTAATAATTATGATTGTAAAACTAGATCCCCAAAAGATCAGATTAAAAATATCCCAACCGCTATCAATGCCTAAGCTCATTGTAATCTCCCTTCTTCTCTGTGCGTATGACTATCAAGGTCTTTTATTGGTTTGATCAATTTTTCGGTCCCTTCAAAAAAAGCTTTAACGTTAGCCATTCCTTCTGGGAGAACAGTGATCTTAGCACTTCCAAGAATTTTATCTAATTCATCGATGTAACGTTCAACAAGTTGCATTTTCACAGCGCGCTTTCCTCCAGGTTTATTTACAGCAGAGGCTACCATCTGAGATCCTTCTGAGGTGGCATTGGCAAGAAGTTCAATTTCTGCAGATTTTCCCTTTGCGTAGTTAATCCGCTTTTGTTTTTCGCCTTCAGAAATATTAATGGACTGTTGTCTTTTTCCTTCTGAAATGATGATTTGGCTTTCTTTTTTTGCCGTTGCCAAGGTAATTTCTGCTCTTTTCGCTCTCTCAGCCTCCATTTGTTTTTCTAATGTAGCGAGAACATGTTTTGAAGGAGCAATATTTTTAATTTCATATCGAAGAACTTTGATTCCCCATGGATCACTAGCATTGTCAATTTCTCGAACAATTTTATCATTAAGAGAGTCACGTTCGCTAAAGATGCGGCTGAGTGATAGTTTTCCTACTTCTGATCTCATCGTGGTTTGGGCAAGGTTGATTGAAGCATTTCTATAGTTTCCTATCCCGTAACTAGCTTTTTTTGGATCAGTCACTTTTAAGTATACGAGTCCGTCCACTTCGACTTGCATATTATCGTTAGTAATACATGTTTGGGAAGGTATATCTAAAACTTGCTCTCTAATTTCATGTCTATAGGCGACCCTGTCAAAGAAAGGTAATAAAAAATGAAACCCAGGCTCTAAGACCTTCCTAAATTTACCAAGCCTTTCAACGACAACGCTTTCTCGCATATGTACGATTATATATGTGTTATAAAGCACAAACAGTGTGATTATAACCATGAACGTAAATACAGTTAACATTCTATTCTCCTCTGTTTATATAGATTTAATAATTAAAACATTTCCTTCTCGTTTTTTGATCAAAGCCTTACTGCCTTCAAGGATCTCTTCTTCACTTCGAGCCGTCCAAGTGGTTTCTCTAAATTTTACTCGACCATCTTTGTAAGGGAATACAGATATGGTCACATAAACAATTGAGCCAATAAGATCGTCATCTTCATCGACATTGGCAACAGATTGGTCTCCTTCAAAAAATTTCATGAAGAAGGCTCTTAAAAAAAGAATTAAAAAAAGAGAAATAATAAACCATGCAATCAATGCTTGAACCACACTATGAAGTAAACCAAAATAGATGGCAACACCGACGCCAGCAGCGGCTAAGCCTAAGAAAACTACTATTCCTCCAGGAACTATAAATTCAAGAAGCATAAAAATTGCTCCTAAAATAATCCAAAAAATATATTGCTCCACAATTAACTCTCTTTAATAAATTTATTTTTAATATTTAAAAAATTTGATCTATTAACTTTTAATTCCTCTGAACGCATTTCTATGAAATGTAACTCTTCGATGGATATTTTTCCATCAGACTTTGCAAATAAGAATAAAAGCCAAATCAAAAAATGTCTTACCTCAATATTTTTGAATTCATTCGATATTTTATCAATGGAATAATCATGAGATTCTACACTGTGAATTTCTTTATAGTTTTTTTGCATTTGAAAGACAGAAAGAATGTACTTAATGGTTTCTATTTCATGGTCTGAAATTTTTCCGTCAGCGCTGGCCAGAGCAAAAAGCATTTTAGTTATTTCTAGAATTAGTTTTTTTTTATGTGATTCGTTTAAATGGTTAGTAATAGTGTCAAATAGAGAGTTATCAAAATAATAGTCTCTTTTGTCTTCGATATAGGCACGAATTACCGGATCCAAGTACATGATACTAAACGAATTTCCTTCAAAGATAGGTGTAAAGTTAGTAAGTATCTTCGATACTTTTTTTGAAGGTTCATTTCCCACTAATTGATCAAGACTTACATTGTACAATTGAGCGAGTTGCAGAGCTTGGGAAACTGGTAGCTTAAGCCGTCCAACCTCATAGTCTCTCATCATTAATGGGCGAAGATTTAATTTTTCTTCTACACTTTTTTGCGTCCATCCAGCTTCTTCTCTGGTTCTTTTAAGTGAAGATAAGAAGTCTTTTTTAGTATACATATATGTATACTAATATTTTGTGAAAATAAAGTCAACATATACACATATGTATATATAATAATTGGATTTATCCAATTATATCAATGAGTTAAATGTAATGAAATCTTTGGCGTTGGTACTTCTGAATAAAGAGAGGTGATTTATGGTTTTGAGCGACCCAAGGTGAAATAGACTTTAAAGTGATTTTTGGTGAAATCATGCCAGATTTTTCCATTATGGCGTTCAACCGCTTTTTTACTGATAGCAAGACCTAATCCCGTTGAACGGGAAGAGGGACCTTTTACAAAAGGTTCGAAAATATTTTCATTTATAGTATCCGCTTCCACTGAGTTTACGATGCAAAATATAGGGCTTTCATTTTTATTTTCAATTATTAAAAAGTCCATATTGTGCTGTCCGTGTAAAATCACATTCTCAAATAAATTTCTTAATAAAATTTGGGTGAGGTTTGCATAGGCTTTGACCGTGTAACCATTTTCAGGCCAATTAATCTCTATTTTTTTTTCTTCAAATTGGGAGGCTAATCCAACAGCCACAGCTTTGGCTAAAACAACGATATCAAAACGTTCTTTTTTAAGATCCTTTCCTTTAACGCCAGACAAGTAAACAAAATTGTCGATAATCTGATTTAACTGGCGAGACTGAGAGCCGATATAATCTACAATCTTTAAGGCCTGTTTCGGAAGGTCATCTTTAAAATCTAAACTTAAATTTTCGGCTAGCATGCCAATTCGTTTGACGGGGCTTTTTAAATCATGAGCAACGTAATGAATAAAGAGTTCAAGCTGTTTAATGGTTTCTCTTAAATAATTTTCTCCTTTTTGTGAGTCAGTAATATCATGAGAAAAAACAATGACTCCATCTTCAATAGGGTGAATCTCCAATTGATATATAGTTTGTTTTCCGTCAGGGAAATTAAATTCATTTAAAATTTTTTTATATTGGCTCGACTCCAGACTCTCCTTTATTTCTCGGTACACTTCTGTATTGTCAAAGTCAGGAAAGGCTTCCTCCATCAAAACGCCTTGGAGCTCATTTAAAGTCTTGTCTATTTCTTTTAGAAGAAACTTATTTAAATAAACATATCTCATGCTACGATCTATGACTTGAACACCAAATGTAAGGTCATTAAAAATCGAAAAATCAGACATTATTAGCCAAGGAATCTAAAAAATTAACAGTGTCTTGATAGTTTAAAAACTTTTCTTGGTAGTCAGCTTTCAGGTCATGTGCTCTTGAGACTTCTTTTGGATTGTTAGAAGAACTAAACATAATAAAATTAGGAATATCACAAAAGCGCTTGTTGCTGCGCACTTTTTCTAGAACTTCAAATCCATCCATCATAGGCATATTGATATCTAGCAAAACGACCGCGGGAACAGGGGAGTTTCCGGATTCTACTTGATGCATATAATTTAAGAATTTATCTCCTGAGTCAAAGTATACAAACTTATTTTTCAATTTAGAACGCACCAAGCACTTTTGGATGATGTAGGAGTCCACTTCGCTGTCGTCGACCATAATAATTTCGTTTGATGAAATAGGAGTATTTAAATAATTCATTTTCTGCCACGCTCATTGGTTTTTAAATTTAAGTATAAGTAATATAAACCAGGCAAAAAAGTTTCATTTGCTAATTTTACACAATCTTAAAGAATATCTCTTTGTAGTCTAAAAATTAAACAAAATTTGTTGCTATTATTGATACAATCTGCGACTCCGAAAAATTAATTGAGTTCATCATCATAGGACTGGGATAGATAAATGTCTTTTTGCTCTGAAATTCCTTGAGGTCTAGGATAGTTTTTGAACACCTTGAGTGCTCTGGTATAAATGTCTGTCTCTAGGGCTTTTTCAAATTTAACATCCAGAACATAACACTTGCCAGTAAGCAGGAGAACGGGCTTTCCGAGAACAAGGACTTCATTGATATTTAAGACAATAGGCTTTTTTAAGTAAATAAATCTGCTTGTGGACATAAGATCTCGTAACTTGGACTTAACATCCTCGACACTTACCGAAGTGTCGAAATAAAATTTTACTACGATCATCATGTCGAGTTCTCCCGCATTTCCTGAACTCACTGCTTCTGTGATAAATTTACTATTAGGGATTGTAACTAAGCTATCGTCCAGAGTAACAAGTCTAACGGCTCTTAAGCCAATAGACTTTATTTCTCCATAATTTCCTTCAAACAAAACCCGGTCGCCCACTTGAAAAGGACGATCGAAAATAAGAATCAATCCTGCAATGATCGAAGAAACCAAATCTTTTAAAGATAAGCCGACGGCTACTGCGATACTTCCTCCGGCGGCAAGTAACAGTTCTTTAGGTGGTTGCATAATAGAGAAAAACAAAAAGTTAACTCCAAAAATATAACTGAAAAAAGATAATAT
>JAGRAA010000392.1 GCA_020435185.1 Bdellovibrionales bacterium
TTTTTAAATTGAGGAGTCATTGACTTACAACTTACTCATAACAGATTGAGATTTTTTTGCTTCAGCGGTCTTAGGAAATTTAGAAATAACTTCTTTAAAAAAGACTTTAGCCTCTTCTTTCATACCTAATTCTTTAAAACTTAATCCCATTTTATAAGTCGCTGTCGAAAATCTTCTGCCATTGGGGTTTAATTTTCTATATTTATCATAATTCTCAATGGCTTTATCGTATTGTTTTTTGGAGAAAAAATATTCACCTGCACCAAAATTTCCTTTAGGTACTGGCTCAGCTTTTACTTTATTTACTTTTACTTCCCGCGCTTTCATTTGCTCTATTTCGGCATTCAATGAGATTAGTTGGGATTCTAAATTTTTTAATGCTTGTTCATAAGCTACAAATTTTTGGTTGAGTACGTCCTGCTCTTGCTTATTTTTATCTTCTTCAAGAGCTTTAATGTCGTTCATCGTTTTTTCAAGCACTTCTACTCTACCCATTGTCGATCTTTGAGTAGCCTCAATCTCATCAAGCTGGGCCTGATTGTCTGCTCGTTGCTTTTGCAAATCTCCGACTTGCTGTTGAATCACTTGCCGTTCTTCTTGATTTTGAATCTGATCGCGAGTTAATAAACAACCCGACATTAAAAAAGACAACAAAACTAAAAGTACGGATTTATTCATATACCATCTCCTGATTTAAACTTTTTCAATCGAGTGACATTTTCTGCTTTTTCTGCAAAAGATCTCGCCTTAATAAAATTAGATTCAGCGTTTTCATAATCACGGTTGTCGTACTGATGCTGAGCCAACCTATATAATCTTTCTGCCTCATGTAAAAAACCAGAAGCATATCGATTGGACTCTGCTGCACGCGCAGCCTGAAGCGCTGTTCTTGCTAAATTATATTCTTCAACAGGCGCTGGCCCTACACAAGAGGTAGAGCCTAGAATTAAAAAAAAAGAAATAAATTTGAATAAGTTTTTGAACTTAGAGTTCATCAGCATCTTCTGCAATTATTTAGGCATAGGTACAAAATTCGCTCTTCTATTTTTTGTGTGAGCAGCCTCTGTATCTCCGTAGTCTAACATTTTTTCTTTTCCATAACTAAGAATAGAAAGTCTGTCTGAAGCAATCCCCAGATTCACTAAATAGTTTTTAACAGCTTTCGCTCTTCGCTCTCCGAGAGCCAAGTTATACTCTACAGATCCTCTGCTATCGCAGTGACCTTCGATTTGTATCACTCCCGCGTTACTGTTATTTTTAATCCAATCTGCATTTTGTGCGAGCTGTTTTCTGGCTTCTGAAGAAAGCGTAGATTTATCTAAAGCAAAATGAACTGTAGACAATCCTGCGATGTTGCCGCTGTCACTTCCTGCAGGGTCAAAGTTTAAATCTTTTGATGCCACTGAATCATCTGCATCTACAGAAGAACCGTCGTCTGCTTTTTTTTCTGTGCTTGAACAAGAGATGGTGAAAGCTAGTAATAAACTGCTTAAAATCATTAATAAATTTCGCATGCTGAACTCCTTATAATTGAACAAAGGCCATTGTAAGAAATAGATTTACAATGTCAAAGTTTTCTTGACTTTT
>JAGRAA010000393.1 GCA_020435185.1 Bdellovibrionales bacterium
TCAGTATCATCTTGAGATTCCTACCAGTCTCATTGTCCACACATTTTTAGGTGGGCAAACGAAACAGAGAATTTTTCTTGTCAATATAGATATCCTAAGATAATTGTTGAGTATGAATAATGTTAAAGGCGCTAATCATAGTCAGCAGTTGTCACGAATTAGTAGAATTGAAGGTCAAGTTCGTGGTATCAAAAAAATGATAGAAGATCACGAGTACTGCGTGGATGTTCTCACGCAGATTAAAGCTGCACGAAGTGCATTAAAATCTTTAGAGTTAGTTGTTTTAGAAGGACATTTGCATCACTGTGTGAATGAGGCGCTTCAATCGGGTAAAAAACCAATCATTTCTAAAAAATTAGATGAAATCATGGATCTATTGAAAAAGACTTCTAAGTCTTGAGCTTTTGCTTAAATGAAAACTATTGAGACAAAAGAACAGATTGAGTCATTTTACATTAATTAAATAATATTAATTAGTTATGCTCATCTAATGAGTGCTGACAATTCCCTCTCTTGACATATTATAAAAACATAATATTATTAAATATGTTTAGACAATGAATTGATATCATCGGGCTCACAAGGAGGAACCATGAAAATAGAAACATTTTTTGATCAAGCCACTTTTACCTTAACATATGTTGTTTGGGATGAAGACACTAGAGACGCAGTGATTATAGATTCTGTTATGGATTATGATCCTAAGGCTTCTATGATTTCTTATGAATCGGCCAATAAAGTCATTCAGTTTGCCAACGGCAAAGAATTGCAGATTCATCTTATTTTAGAGACACATGCTCATGCCGATCATTTATCAGCCTCACAGTATTTGAAACAAAAATATCCTGAGGCAAAAATAGTGATAGGTCAGGAAATCTCTAAAGTTCAAGAAGTCTTCAAGGGTCTTTTCAATTTTAAGAATTTAGCAGCAGATGGCTCTCAATTTGATTTGAAAGTAAAAGATGGTCAAAAGTTTTCAGCAGGAAGTTTAGCCTTTGAAGCTATTCACACACCGGGACACACTCCCGCTTGTTACACCTATAAAATCAAAGACGTGATTTTTACGGGAGACGCTCTTTTTATGCCTGATTTTGGAACTGGTCGTTGTGATTTTCCATCGGGGAGTGCAGAGAATTTATATCACTCCGTTCATGAAAAACTTTATAAATTGCCAGATGAAACAAGAGTATTCACAGGTCATGATTATCAACCCGGCGGCAGAGAGTTAAAGTGGGAGTCTACAATTGGTGAGCAGAAAGCTAAGAACATCCAACTTAAAGAAGCAACAAGCAAAGATGAGTTTGTGAAGTTTAGAACAGAGCGAGATTCTACTTTAGCGGCTCCAAATATTTTATTGCAAAGTGTGCAAGTAAATATTGGAGCGGGAATGTTTCCAGAAAAAGAAGACAATGGCACGGCTTATTTAAAAATGCCTGTTCGTTTTAAAGGTTAAAGAAAGAGAGAGCTATTATGGCGATTTTAGGAATGATAGCCGCTGTTTTTATGGGTGCGGTTCTAGGTCTTGTTGGGGGAGGCGGCTCCATTCTTACGGTACCAATATTAGTTTATATATTAGGGATATCTCCGGTGCATGCTACTGCGTATTCTCTTTTCGTTGTGGGATTGTCGGCTCTTGTAGGATCCGTAGATTATATAAGACGGAAACTTGTGGATTTTAAAGTGGGAGCAGTTTTTGTTGTACCAGCTTTTATAGGAGTCTACTCGGTCAGGGCTTTTTTAATGCCGGCGATACCAGGCACTATGGATCTTGGTTTTATGATTCTGAAAAAAAGTGCACTTGTCATGGGTGTGTTTTCAGTGATCATGATTTTAGCCTCGTACTCTATGATTAAAGGAAGAAAAAACACCAAAACCGAAAAGAAAAGTTTAAATTACGCTCTTGTCACCTTAGAGGGGTTGGTCGTTGGCAGCATCACTGGGTTTGTTGGTGCTGGCGGGGGTTTTTTGATTATTCCAGCGCTTGTGGTTCTCGCTGGATTAGAGATCAAGGTGGCCGTGGGCACATCTTTGTTGATTATTGCGACTAAGTCTCTTCTGGGATTTATCGGGGATGTGCAAGTTATGAACGACATTGATTGGAATCTTCTCATTCAGTTTTCAGGGTTCTCGATTGTAGGTATTTTTATTGGGTCTTATTTTTCCAGAAAAATAAGTAGTGAAAAATTAAAACCAGGTTTTGGGTGGTTTGTTTTGGTTATGGGAATTGTAGTTTTAGCTAGACAAATCCTATGAGGAGTATTGGTCTAAGGACTTAAAATTTATATTGTTTAGATCAATGTCTGAGAGAATATAAAAATACCGTTCAATTCAAATCAGTTGTTTGTTACCGTGTTATTAGAGTTTTACTTCAAGGAGAAGGATGTCTTTTTATAGAGCGTGCACAACAATTATTTTAATTTTTTTTACTTCTTTAGGGTTGCTGGCTGGTGAGAGGACAGATCGACCTATTGGATTGAATTTTGCTGTTAATGAGCCTTATCCTGGTGGGGTAGGAGTAAATCTGATGATTAACGCCACAAACTGGCTTCGGATCTCTGGTGGTTCGGGATATTACAATGACCAATTTGGTCAGAGTTTATCGGATATTCCCGTAGAGATGATAGCCGTTATGGTTTATATTATGACAGCAGGAAATACTCCTATTGAAGATTCTGTGGCCTTTCTAAAAGGAAATCAGAGTTCAGCAACGCCCAAAATTATTAGGTCGTATAGTGGAGGAATAGAGCTTCTTCATCCTAGCTGGAAAACCTCTCCCGTAATTGGAGTTTTTTGGGGAGGGTATGAGCCACAAAATCAGCCTTATGATTTAACAGAGTTTGCAGTTCATAAATACTTTAAAGCGGGGATAGATTACACCTCTGAGACTGGATTTAATATCCAGCTGGGAGGTTTGTACGCAGAGGAACTTCCCGAGCCAATTAGGTATCGCGGTTATATTCATTTTGGTCATTTTTTTTAAACACCGTAAATATGCTTTACGTGCTATTAATACTAGACTTTTGATGAGTGCACTTTAGAGATCTCTATGTTAAAACTAATGAATATTAAAATGAGGTTTGTATGTATCGCCCAAGTTCTTTTGTAAACATACGCTTAAAAAGAGATTTAGCCCGGTCCATTAAGCAAGGTCACCCTTGGATTTATAAAGAGTCTTTAGCCGATACTCCCAGTGCATCTATGGGAGCTAATATTAGAGTGCTCACCAAGAAGAAAGAAACCTTAGGCTATGGGTTTTACAATCCAGACTCTCCTTTATCTATTAGAATGTATGCCGTGGGCGAGCACTTTAAAGAAAATTGGGCCTATGAAAACGCAGAAAAAGCATTAGAGCTCAGAAAGCCATTTCTGGTCCCGGAGTCTCCGACTAATGCGTTTCGATTATTTAATGGTGAAGGAGATGGTTTACCGGGATTAGTCTGCGACGTTTATTCGACGGTAGGGGTAATTCAGGTAGATGGATCGGGACCCGCTGCCTTTTGGGATATTTATCAAGTGGCAGAATGGGTTCACCAAAAGCTTCAGTTGGAGTATGTGATTTATAAACCTCGCAGAAGTGAAGAAGGTGAGCCTCAAATAATTATTGGAGAAAAGAACCAATTTAATCCTGAGGTTAAAGTTGTAGAAAACGGAGCCTATTTTGCGGTCAATGTCTTTGAAGGGCAAAAGACAGGATTCTTTTTAGATCAAAGAGACAACAGAAAATTTATGGAGTACTTTTCTTCTGGTAAATCCGTTTTAAATTTATTTTGCTATACCGGAGGATTTTCTGTTTTTGCAGCCTATGGTGGGAGCTCCCATGTTACATCAGTGGATTTATCTGGGCCAGCTATAGAGTATTTAAATAAAAATTGGAGTCTTAACGATCTAAATCCTAACGCTAACGAAGCGATAGTTTCTGATGTGTCACAGTTTTTAGATGAATCCATACAATCGCAAAGACAGTGGGATTTAGTCATAGTGGACCCACCTAGCTATGCGCATAGATCCGAAGATAAAGAGCGAGCCGTGCAGTCTTATATACAACTATTTACTAAGGCATTAAAAGTGGTGAGTCCGTCAGGTTATATCGCCATGTCTTCGTGCTCTAGCCACATTAACAGTCGGGAGTTCACGCAGGTTTGTCAGTCAGCGTTTTCTTTAGCTAAAAAGAGAGCTCAAATTTTATACAATAAAGGGCAAGGGTTTGATCACCCTTATGGATTGGCTATGCCAGAATTAAAATATTTAAAATTTGTACTCTTTAGAGTTCAAGGATAAGGTGTTTCTTTTAAGACTTTCATTCGATACAGATGAGAATGCAAAAAATTAAAGAGGAGCCTTACAATGAAAAATCGATTTAAAGATAATTTCCTGGCCGCTCAGAAGTCTACCTATTTGTTTTCTGCGGCAGTAAGCCCTCTTCATAGACGAGTCTATGAAAAAAGATTGAAGCACTTAGATATGATGTTCACCCAGGGGGATATTCATTGGCATCACTCTATTGAAGAAATGGAAGTCACCCGTCATAGAGTGGCTGAGTTATTCAACGCAAAAAATGAAGATATTGCCTTCGGATCAAATACGTCGATGAATATGAATCTTTTGGCCATGATGTATAAACAAAAAGGTGAGGGTTACAATGTTGTTATCCCCGAGGACGAGTTTCCTTCAAGCAGTTTGCCTTGGTATCACCATGGGTTTGAGGTTCGACGTGTAGCTTCTCAGAAGAGTTTTATTTCTATAGAAGATATATTAAATTTATGCGATGAAAAAACTCTGGCAGTGGCTCATTCTCATGTTCAATTCGCTACTGGTTTTCGTCAAGATTTACAAGAATTAGGGTCGCAGTTAAAAAAACGACAGATAGATCTTATAGTTAATGCTACTCAGTCTATTGGAGTTTTTCCTATTGATGTAGAGAGATATAATATTACTGCTTTGGTGGCCAGTGGACACAAATGGTTATGTATGGGGTACGGATTAAGTGTTGCCTATATGAATTTAAATTTAAGAAATAGATTTAAGGCCCCTGTTTGTGGATGGTTGAGTGTAGAAAACATGAGTAATATGTCTAGCTATCCGAGTCCTTTAAAGTCTACAGCCTCGGTTCTTGAAACAGGAGTTCCACCGTTTCATATTTTGACAGGTCTTTCTACAGCCCTAGAAGTGGTAAAAGAGGAGGGTATAGAGAATATTGCTCAGCAGATCCTTTCTACTCGTAGGTATTTGATCCAAGAGCTGCAAAAAATAGATTTATCGTTAATCTCCTATGACGATACAAAGGATGATGTTTATTCCTCTCATAATAGCGGAAATATTTTAATTCAAGTACAGGGGTTTAAAGAAACTCCTGAACAGATATTAGAGAAACTGGCAGAAGATCATATCTATGTAAGCCTAAGAAATGGCGGCTTAAGAATAGCCATTCATTATTTTAATGATTGTTCCGATGTGGATCGCTTAGTAGAAAAACTTTCGTTGTTACTGAATTGACGAGGCTCTTTTACTAGGCCATATAGGCCAGATACCACTTCAGCCATTTTTTTATAATTCAAGGTCTCGGGAGTATCAGTGGGTTCATGATAATGAGAATTTCGAAAGAAAGACGTGTCAGAAACCATAATGGCTGGTTGATGGTTGTTCCAATAATTGAGGTGATCACTGAAGTCGATGCCTTTTATTTTTCTAGGAGCGTTTAGAGACTCTACAGAAAGAGTGGTGTGATTGGCAAAGGCGGTTTTGATGTTTCTCATCATCATCCATTGATCTAACTTTCCTATCAGAGCGATAAAGTTTGCTTGGTTTGGGAACCACCAGGCCAATTGGGGTAAGGGGTAGTGTTGGCTACCTTTAGCATTATTGAAATAGCCGATCATCTCAATTGAGACCATGAGATCAATCTTTTCATTTTTATCTTTTAAAGATTGAGCATGAACATAGCTTCCCATGTTTTGAGTTCTAAAGGCGGGCGGTTCTTCTAAGGTGTAAAAAACGAAATCGACAGGGCGAGGAATTTGACTCTCTTGTTGTTTTGAAATTCGTGCAAGTTCAAGGAGTCCAGACACTCCGCTCGCATTGTCGTCAGCACCGGGTGTATTTTCATGGCTATCGTAGTGCGCTCCCATAATTAATTTTGGTTGATCAGAGGGGTTGAGCGACACAATGATGTTTTTATATTCTCGGCCATCGACTTTATATTTTTGATAATGAGGCTCATAACCATAGCTGGTGAGTGTTTTAGTAATGTAATCAGCAGCTGAATTGAGGGATTCGACATTTTCGAAAGATCGGCGGGGTGAAAGCGACGATAAAAAATGAACATGTTGCTCAAGGTTATCTAAACTGACTTTGTCAGCCACAGACTCTGGCGAAGAACTGAACACAGGGTTTTTTAAAAAAATAGTGATTCCAAAAAAAGATAGAAAAAGCAGGGTTAAGAAAGAGGTGAGAAGGATTCTAAAAAACTTCATGTTTAGCCTTTATTTTAGAGATTAATTGAACTAAATACTAAGTAATTGAACTGTGCAGCGCTATCAAGCAATATTAGCCTGAAAAGTTATCAGTTTAGAAATACAAGGGATGGAGAGGACTTATGGCGAAATCTTTACGAAATTTACTAATTGCGTTGATAGGGGTTTCTTTTTGGGGAGTGATTTATGCGGCTTCACCTAAGGGGCTTCCATCCTATCTAAGTGGTATTCAAGAAGGGGATTTAATATTTTATAAAGGTCTTTCTAGCCAAGTTCCTGCAATCATTGAAGCGAGTGGGTCTTCTTGGAGTCATGTGGGGGTTTTGTTTAAGGACGAAAAAGGGGATTGGGTTGTGTGGGAGGCCGTTCAGCCAGTAGGTGTAAACCCTTTAGAAAGCTTTGTCTCTCGAGCTCGCCAAAGTAAAGATCGTAAAGATCCATTAGTCGCTGTTTATCGTCTGAATCGGGATAAGTTGAAAATGTCAGAAGAGGACTTTCATCAGTGTTTAGATAAAGTCAAAAAAAGGTTAAAGCCTCATTTGGGCAAAGACTATAACGGCCGTTTTTTATGGAATACGACCAGTTTGTACTGCAGTCAGTTTGTTTGGGAAGGGTTTCAGGCTTGCGGAATTAACATAGGAACCTTAGAAAACACCTCTGATTTAAATATTGGTCCAAAAGTGAAGGCGCTCTTTAAGAAAAGAGTAGATGCTAAAACTTCAGGAGGAAAAAATGCTACTCCTCAACAGGTAGAGGAAGCCTTTAAGCAAGCTTACAAAGGACAAAAGATAGTTACCCCAGTTTCGCAGCTAAGAGATAAAAAATTATCTTGTATTATTGGTTGTGACATTTCTGATAAATAAAAAGGTACGGACACACTTTGGTGTCCATGTAGCGTCATTA
>JAGRAA010000394.1 GCA_020435185.1 Bdellovibrionales bacterium
CAGCAAGTTCGGCCAATACCGGTTCTGATCAATCAGTCGCTCACACATTTGAATATGAACAGTCTTTCAAGTGTTTAGCGGATCGTTCAGGCCATTCTTTTACTTTAAAGAAAACAAATATGTTAAATCCAGACCAAAGAGAAATGGTTTTGCATAGTGATTCTAGTGATTTAAAAGATAGAACGGTGGATTGTGAAATTATCGATGGAATTTATTTTTGTGATTTTAGTGGATACTATGGTTTTGAGATAAACACTAAAATTAGGTGGAAAAATCAAGATGGTAGTTATGATCCTAGCAATGTTCAGGTCACAGGGACTTGGCATCGAGGAATCTCTGACTCAGGAGAAAGAATTTTTTGTCACCTTTAAAGCTTCCTAAAAAAGTTGTTGCTCATACAGATGGAGCGAGTCGAGGAAATCCTGGACCAGCTTCTATAGGCCTCGTGTTTTATGATGAGGACGGCGAAACTGTATTTGAGCTAGGGGAGAAGCTCGGAGAGCAAACCAATAATTTTGCCGAGTATTCGGCGGTGAAGAAAGTGCTAGAGATTTCTGTTCACTCTGGAGTTCAAGATCTTACATTAAAAACTGATTCACAACTTTTAGTAAGACAAATGATTGGTCAATATAAAGTCAAATCAGAGTCTATTCGTCCTCTTTATTTAGCTTGCAAAGAACTATCTTCGCGTATTCCACGAGTGGAGTTCATTCATGTTCGCAGAGAGTTTAATAAGCGTGCAGATTCTTTGGCCAATGAGGCTTTAGATAGCTAAAGTCATACCTTATTTACATTCGTAAGAATAACCTTTTACAGTGGGCTTCGTTTCAATTACAAGTAGAGTTGGATTTTTGAATGCTCGCTCTTCAAAAATTTTTTGAGGAGAGGAAAGTCCGGACTCCATATGGTGCCGTAAAGGCTAACAGCCTTCCACCGCAAGGTGAGGACAAGTGGAACAGAGAGAAGGTCCAGAGCGGTGATCCTAAACTTGAACGTGAGTTTAGGGGAGTGGATGGAGTGAAAGCAGCTAAACTCTACGGGGAGCAAGATCAAATAGGAAAGCGCTTGAGTGCGACCAGCACGAAGCTTTCGGGTAGATCGCTTAAGGATCTCAGTAATGGGGTTCTCAGAGGAATGAGCATTGAGAAAGAGAGGTATCGTGATCTCTTTTGGACAGAATCCGGCTTATAGAAAATCCATTACGATTTTGGGGCAGGCCTAGCCTGCCTCTTTTTTTAGTTGAAAGGTACGGACACACTTTGGTGTCCATGCTGCATTATTTTCGTTTAGTATAACGCACTACGGACACCAAAGTGTGTCCGTACCTTTTAGTTTAAAGTGTGTCCGTACCTTTTAGTTTAAGCATTTCCTTTTACTAGAGCGTAGACAACCAGCTCCGTTCCTTGTCGGTGAGGTAACGAGCTTTTCCAGCGAGTCCAATAGAGGGGTTTAAAGTACTTGTCTAATCTTCGCTTTATCTCGTATTCGCTTCCTGAAAAAGGGGGGCCAATAAGGGGCTTAGGCCAAGTAAAAAAGATTCCTAAAAAATGGCCGGTGTCTGTTAAGTAGCTTTTCCATATTTTAACCAAATGGTCACGCTTTTCAGGGGGAATAGCACAGTAAAAGGTGTGTTCAAAGACAACATCAAATTGGCCCTCAAACTGCGGATTTAGTTGAAGTGCGTCTGCCTGAATAAAGGTAAGATTTGTAAGGTGTCCATAATTTTTTTTTGCATTTTCCAAAGCTTGAAGGCTCATATCAATGGCCGTAACAATATGCCCTTGTTGGGCAAAAAGCGCAGCATCGTGGCCATTGCCACAGCCTAAAACAAGAATTCTAGATTTCACTAATTTAAGTTGCGGCAATACCTCAACGAGTGGTTTAGCGGGTTCTCCAAGCTCCCATCCTGGAGGATCCATCTCAGAATATTTTTGGCTCCAAAAGGATTCTTTTTCTACGTCGGCATTGCATCCGGGCCAGAGAGGAGGAGTATAAACCTTTTCTTGAAAGGTTATGCTGTCATCATCGAATTCATCTAATAAATTAAAAAATTCATTTTGTGCTTTACGAGAAAAGACAAAAGGGACTCCTTGTTCTGTAATGCCGTGAAACCGGTCCCATTCATCCAGGCTCAAGGAATCTAAATAAAAATTTGCGGAAAAATCATAGAGACATATCGCATTCCATTTTTGATTATTGAATTCTACCTGTTGAACAATAAGGGGTTCGTCAAAGGCTTCTACGTAAGCATGAACACCTTGAAACGTCACAACCGGGCGATGACGACTATCCATAGTCATACTTTCTAGAAGTTGGCGTCCATAGTCTTTATCGGTTATAGCTTCGTTGTTTAATACAAAAAAACCATCGGGATTCATTTGGATATATTTATAAATTTCAGACATTGGTTATTATTGAGTTGAGGTTGGATCAACAGATACAGCAAGTCCTTCTTTATACTCTATGTATTGATCTAATATGTAGAGTTCATCAAAAGTCCAATATTCGATTTCTTCATCATTGTTTTCGTTTACGCGGAGATCTTTATTCAAAATAGCATATCCCTCAATCATCGTTCTGGATTTTCCATCTTGATCCATGTCTTCAAAGGAATAAACAAAAGAGGCTTTGACTTTGTTTTCTCCAAGAGACTCTGACCAAAATTTATGAAAAACAATATTGTCTGCAGAAGGAAGCTCTTCACTGATGTAATTAGTAATTATTTTTTTAATGCCATCTTGTAAATCCACATGAACATCCTCAGGAACAATCATGCCGCCGGTAAAACTTTTCCAGGTGAATGTGAGTACAATTAAAAGTAAAAGAATGTTTAAAAATTTCATGCCTTGTTCCTATTTGTTTATAATAACTTACCTGCTCCTTCTGCGTAAAACACTAAAATAAGCTATGCGTCAGTGAGGGATACCAGTAAGGTTGGGTATATGAATATTGGCAAATACCCCTCTATCCGTTACATTGTCACGAAAGATTGTTAAAAAATAGGCAAAAAACAAAAAAGTTCATAAGTTTAAGAAGTTAAAAAGCTTCTTTGTTGATCAATATACAGGTAAAACAGGTGAATATGGAAAAAATCAAAACTCACATAGATGTACATTCTCAAAACTTTCGTGATAACGACACCCATAATCGGAATTTATTAAAAACACTTATTGATGAATTCGAAACAGTTAGAATGGGTGGAGGAGAAGAGGCTACTCGACGTCATAAATCACGGGGGAAGATGACGGCTCGTGAACGCATTGAATATTTAATTGATGAGGATACAGAGTTTTTAGAATTCTCGGCTTTTGCGGCATGGGACATTTATGGTAATCAAGCTCCGGCGGCTGGGATAGTCACTGGGATTGGGGTTGTTTCAGGCCAAGAATGCATTGTTGTGGCTAATGATGCTACCGTAAAAGGAGGAACATACTTTCCTCTCACGGTGAAAAAGCATTTAAGGGCACAAGAAATAGCCTTAGAAAACGGGCTTCCTTGTATCTACCTCGTGGATAGTGGGGGGGCTTTTTTACCTATGCAAGATGAGGTGTTCCCCGATAGAGATCATTTTGGAAGAATCTTTTATAATCAAGCGCAAATGTCAGCTCGAGGAATATCGCAGATAGCTGTTGTGATGGGAAGTTGTACTGCCGGGGGTGCCTACGTGCCTGCCATGAGTGATGAAAACATCATAGTAAAAGGAAATGGAACCATTTTTTTAGGAGGTCCTCCTTTAGTGAAAGCGGCTACAGGAGAAGAGGTTTCGGCGGAGGAGCTAGGGGGAGCCAAAGTTCATAGTGAAGTGAGCGGGGTGACTGATCATTTTGCTGAAAATGATGAGCACGCCTTAGATATCTGTAAAAGTATTGTCGAACAGTTGAATAAAAAAAAGCACTCTCCGCTTAAGGTCAAAGAGGTTGAGCCTCCGTCCTATGCTGCTGAAGAAATTTATGGAATTTTACCTGCAGATTCCAGACAGCCTTTTGATGTTAAAGAGATTATAGCTCGTTTATTGGATGGAAGTCGGTTCCATGAGTTTAAATCTAACTTTGCAAAAACGATTGTCACTGGTTTTGGTCATATTTGGGGTTATCCAGTGGGAGTTGTTGCAAATAATGGCGTTTTATTTGGTGAAAGTGCTTTGAAGGCCACTCACTTTGTAGAGCTTTGTGATCAAAGAAATATTCCTTTAGTGTTTTTACAGAATATCACCGGCTTTATGGTTGGAAAAGAATATGAAAATAAAGGGATTGCAAAGGATGGGGCGAAAATGGTTATGGCCGTAAGTAATACACGTGTCCCTAAATTTACTGTGGTGATTGGCGGGTCTTATGGAGCCGGAAACTACGGAATGTGCGGAAGAGCTTTTCAGCCTAGACAGTTGTGGATGTGGCCGAATGCAAAGATCTCAGTTATGGGAGGAGAACAAGCCGCAAATGTTTTGGCCACAGTGAAAAGAGATCAGCTTCATCTTAAAGGGCAAGAATGGACACGAGAAGAAGAAGAAAAATTTAAAGCACCGATTTTGAGCAAATACGCCAAAGAAAGTAGCGCCTACTACAGTAGCGCTAGAATTTGGGATGATGGAGTTATTGACCCTGCAGACACAAGAAAAGTGTTAGCGTTGGGAATTAGCGCGTCGATGAATACGCCCTGGCCTGAGGCCATAAAGGGCGTATTTAGAATGTGATACCCATTTGAGAGACCTTGTAAAGGAAGAGTATGGAATTTCTTAAAACTGAAATGAAAAATAAAGGATGGGTTATTAAACTTAGTCGTCCTGAAAAAAGAAATGCATTTCATTCTGCTATGATTAAAGAATTAGATTCAGCTTTTAAAAGTATACCGAATGATGCTCATTATGTATTGGTTGAAGGTGAGGGCAAAAGTTTTTGTGCCGGAGCGGATTTAGATTATATGAAGGGAATGATAGAGTTTTCTTTAGAGCAAAATATTGACGACTCTAATCAGCTTTTTGAAATGTTTAAATCGGCCTATGATTGCCCCGTGCCATTGATCTCGAATGCTCACGGACATGCCATGGGCGGAGGGCTGGGACTATTAGCTGTGAGTGATTATGTTTTTGCCGAAAGCGAAACAAAATTTTGTTTTAGTGAAGTTAAATTAGGATTGGTTCCTGCGGTTATTAGTAGTTTTGTTTTGATGAAGTCTAGTCATCCAAAAGTTAAAGAATTACTTATGAGTGGTGCAGTATTTGGGGTGGAAGAAGCAAAATTGGCTCAATTACTAAGCGAGGGAACACTTGAGCAGACCGCTCAAGATCTAGAAAGAGCAGAATTAAATGCCATCAGAGAAACCAAAAGATTAATTAGAAATTTTTATGAAGTAAACTGGTTGCGCTTAAAAGATGAGACCTGTCTATCTATTGCAAAAAAGAGAGTTAGTTCAGAGGCGCAAAGTCGTTTAAAACAATTTTTGCAAAGGTCAGTTTAATGAAATCCATTGAGAAAATAGCTATTGCAAATCGTGGAGAAGTGGCCGTTCGTCTCATCCGGGCCTGCCAAGAATTAGGCATTGAAACAGTTCTGCTCCATTCAGAAGTTGATGTTCAATCTCTAGCTTATAGGTTGGCTGACGAAACAGTATGTATAGGTCCGGCTCCTACCTCTGAAAGTTATTTAAATATTGAAGCAAATATCCAGGGAGCTTTAAGTTGTGATGCTGATGCCATCCATCCAGGTTTTGGATTTTTATCTGAGAACTCAGAGTTTGCTAGAGCCTGTAGGGAGAATAGACTGGTGTTTATTGGACCCTCACCTGAAGTGATCGATTTGTTTGGTAATAAAATTAAAGCTAAAGAGCTCGTCGCAAAAGCGGGAGGGCCTTGTATTCCTGGATATCAAGGAGAAGATCAAAGTTTAGAAAGACTAAAAATGGAGGCTGAGCAAATAGGCTATCCTTTAATGGTTAAAGTCGCAGAAGGAGGGGGTGGTCGCGGGTTACGTGTTGTTCATCACCCTCAGGAGCTTGAAAAGGCGCTAGAGTCTGCCAAACGAGAAGGTCTCTCTTTTTTTAAATCCGAAAAAGTTTTTTTAGAAAAATATCTTGGTAATGCTAAACACATTGAAGTGCAGATTTTTGGCGATGCTAATGGCAATATCTATCACTTAATGGAGAGAGAGTGTTCTGTACAGCGTAAGCATCAGAAAGTCATCGAAGAGGCCTGTTCGGCTAATTTGCCTCAGTCTTTGAGGCAGCAGATACTAAAATCTGCAGTGGATATTGCTAAAGAAGCTCTTTATGAAGGAGCAGGCACCGTTGAATTTTTAGTCCAAGATAATCAATATTATTTTTTAGAAATGAACACTCGATTGCAAGTCGAGCATCCTGTTACAGAAATGGTTTTAAATGTAGATTTGGTTAAGGCTCAAATTCTGACAGCTCAGCGGCGGAGCCTACCTTGGGATCAAGAAGATATTCGAGTGATGGGTCATGCTATAGAATGTAGGTTATACGCGGAAGATCCTTATGCTCAGGGTATGCCGAGCACAGGTCGCTTAGGATATTGTTTTTGGCCTATGGGGCCAGGGAGAAGATTTGAAGTGGGCTTTGAAGAGGGTGACGAAATAACAAGTTATTATGATCCTATGATTGCTAAAATTATTGTGTGGGATGAAAACCGTCCCAGAGCTATCGAGAAAATGAAGACCGTATTGAGGCAGGTGGTGATTTTTGGAGTAAAAACAAACATCGACTATCACCTTCAAATATTAAGTCATCCTGATTTTGTTGATGGCATTATGACCACTAAATTTATAGAACAGGAATTCCCTTCGGGGTTAGAGGTTGAAAAGTGGAGTGACTTTGAACATTCAATTGCAAATGCTCTTACGAAGATTGTTAAAGGGACACCTTCCTTGGGTTTTGTTGGTCATTCTGAAAAATCTCATCCTAGTCCCTGGAAAAGTGATTGGGGAGAAAAATGAATTATTATAAAATAGATGTAGGGGACAAAACCCTGAGGTTACCTGCACAAAAAATTGGGGACTTTCTTTGGTTTCATTATAATGGAAAAACCTACCAGCATTCATTGATTAAGAAAAAATCCTATGGTTCATCTGAATCTATCAAGAATCCTGAAATTATAGCTCCTATGCCCGGAAAAATTTTATCTGTGAATTGCAAAGTGGGAGATGAATTGGAGGAAGGGTATATCGCCATCGTGATGGAGGCTATGAAGATGGAGTATTCTCTAAAAACTTCTATGTCTGGCGAAGTCGTTCAACTCAATTGTCAAGTGGGAGAGCAAGTTTCACAAGGTCAATGTTTATTAAATATCCGAGGTAATGAGTGAGCAGAAAAGTTAAGATTGTAGAAGTAGGTGCCCGAGATGGGTTACAGAACGAAAAACTTCCCATTTCTATTGCTGATCGATGGAAGCTCATAAAAGCTTTGGCTGAGGCTGGATTAATACATATTGAGGTAGGAGCTTTTGTATCGCCCAAGTGGGTTCCACAAATGACAGGCACTGATAAGCTTGTTCAAAAAGCCTTAGCCTTTAAAGGTCCACAAAAGTTTAGCGTTTTGGTGCCTAATCAAAGAGGTATGGAGGATGCCATTCGATCGGGCATAAAAGAAGTAGCGATTTTTGGAGCTTGTACAGAAAGCTTTTCTCATAAAAACATCAATTGTAGCATTGCCGAAAGCTATGAGAGGTTTTCTAAAGTTATTCAATTGGCCAAAAGGCATAAAATTAAAGTT
>JAGRAA010000395.1 GCA_020435185.1 Bdellovibrionales bacterium
CTATACAATATTATTACAAGAATGCTGATTTTTAAGGGAATATCTCAAAAGGAGATCAAGTGAGACCTAAAAATAACAAAACCTACAGCATTGGAGACGTAGCCTTAGCGAGTGATTTGAGCGTTTATACTCTGAGACAGTGGGAACGAAGATATAATGCTCCTCCCTCTACAAAACTCTCTTCTGGACATCGACGTTATCATGCCGATGAAATCGTCAGATTGAAACTCGTTAAAAAAGCTTTAGATTTAGGCTTTAAACCAAAAGACATTGTTCCCCTTGAATACGATGAGCTTTTTCATCTTATAGAGTCCAAAAAGCAAGACTTGCTTTTTACAGAGCGTTGGACACATTATTTGCAGGACTGGAACATTAAAAGTCTTCAAAGTGAGCTCTTATCAGAATGGGACAGCTCAACACCTTCAAAATTTTTAATAGAAAAAATTGTTCCCTTCTTAAATCACATTGGAGAGTCTTGGTCACTAGGTCAAATTTCAATTGCCCAAGAGCACTTTATATCAGAATGGCTTCTCACCTTAATTTCAGGTTATTGGCAAAAAAATAATTTCCCTTCTGAGAATTCAACTTATATTCTATCTACACTAGATGAAGAAAAACATCTTTTAGGGCTACATATCGCAGCTGTAATTTTAACAGAGCATAAAAAAAATGTTCTATTTTTAGGTGGCCCCACTCCCCTTGAAGAGGTTATTCAAGCCACGATAAATATTAAACCTCAAGCCTTATGCTTAAGCTTTTCCTCTCTTTTTTCTTCGCAACAAATCGAAAAAAGTATTCTACAAATTAATAAAAGCCTTCCAGAAGAAACCTCTCTAATTATTGGTGGAAAAGGCGCCTGTTTGCCCCTTGCAAACACTATACAAATGAATAATTTAACTCAATTTTTCAATTGGGTGAAAGGAGATCTAAGATGAAAAAACTAACTATGTTGAGCCTATTAAATATATTTCTCTCTATAGGCTGCACCACAGTTTATAAAAACCAAAACCCTTTAAATAAAGAGTTTCCAAAAGTACATGGTACGGCTCTTTCCAAAGAAAAAGTTACGCTACCAGAAAAATTCAAAGGAGAACCCGTCATCATTTTAGTTGGATATGTGCAAAAGGCTCAATTTGACATTGATCGATGGATCTTGGGTCTTTCAGACAGCCAAGTAAAAGTTAAAATCGTAGAAGTGCCTGCCGTTGTAGGTCAAATTCCTTCTTTGATTTCGTCGAAAATAAACAACGGCATGAGAGATGGTATCCCTAACGAGTTCTGGAAAGATGTCATAACCCTTTACAATAGTGATGCAAAAAAAATTGCTGAATTTACCGGTAACGAAAAACCTTTAAATGCTCGAGTTTTTGCTTTAAACACTAAAGGAGAAATTATCTTCTTTCATGACAGAGGCTATTCAGTCCCTCATTTAAAACTCTTGTTAAAAAACCTATCAAGAGAGGGTAAAGTATGAAAGCTCAAGATATTCACCTTGTATGGATAAGACGAGATCTCAGAATAACTGATCATACAGCATTGTTTGAAGCTACAAAAAATGATGCTAAAGTTGTTCTTGTTTTTGTTTTCGATACAAAAATTCTAAATCTTTTACCTGATAAAGAAGATCAAAGAGTAGATTTTATCTTTCAATCCCTATGTGACTTAAATAAACAGCTCGAAAAGTATGATACAAAAATCATTATTCGACATGGAGATCCAATCAAAGAAATTCCGTATGTAGCCCAGGAGCTCGGAGTCACTTCTGTTTATTTTAATGAAGACTATGAACCATATGCAAAAGCAAGAGATCAAGAAGTAAAAGGCTCTTTGACGAAATTAAACATTAAAAGTTTCTCCTTTAGAGACCATATTATTTTCGGAAGCCAAATTCTAAAACCAGATCAGACTCCATATGTAGTCTACACTCCCTACAAAAATACATGGTTAAAAAAATTAAAACCCCTTCATTGGGAAGAAAAACGCCCTCAATATAACTTTGTCAAAGTAAAAGACTTGAAGGGTTTAGCAAAAAAAATTACATTAAGAGAAATTGGGTTTTCTTCTCACTCTACCTACTATAAAAGTCAAAACCCTTCCAGAAGTGCAGCCATTCAAAGACTCAAAGAGTTTTCACAAAATTTATCTCACTATAAAGAGAATAGAGATTTTCCAGCTTTAGACGAAGCAACTTCTCTGATCTCTCCATTTTTGCGATTCGGACTTATTTCGGTCAGAGAGTGTTTGAGAACAATAGTTAAATTAAAAAATGAAGGTGCTAGAACCTGGATGTCTGAGCTTATTTGGCGAGAATTTTTTATTATGATAATGGATATGTATCCTCATGTGGTGAACTCCAGTTTTAAAATTCAATATAAAAACTTGAAATGGGAAAATAACAAAGAGTGGTTTGATAAATGGAAATCCGGAAATACAGGATTTCCTATCGTAGACGCTGGAATGCGACAGCTTAATAAGACTGGATGGATGCATAATAGAGTGAGAATGATAGTGGCCTCATTTTTGGTAAAAGATCTTCTAATTGATAGGAGGTGGGGAGAACAATATTTCGCCGAAAAACTTATAGATTTTGAACTCGCCTCCAACAATGGCAATTGGCAATGGTGTGCATCAACAGGCTGTGATGCTCAGCCCTATTTTAGAATATTCAACCCTAGTTTGCAATCTGAACGATTTGATAAAAATGCAGAGTACATTAAATTTTGGATTCCTGAATTAAGTCAAATAAGCCCAAAAGAGATTCATCATCCTGAGGATTCAGACCTTCAAAACAAATCAACATACCCAAAACCCATAATCTCACACTCTGTTCAAAAACAAAAAGCATTAAGACTATTCAATCCTAAAAAATAAGGCTAGTCTGACATTATGAACCTATCCTAAAAGCAAAGAGTCAAAAGGAGACCGAATGAAAATTATAGGGCATCGAGGAGCTGCAGAAGAATGGCCTGAAAATACGCTAAAAGGATTTGTAAATGCTATTGAATCGGGAGTAAATGCCTTAGAAATCGATATCCACAAAAGTTCTGACAACCAACTTATGGTTATTCATGATCCCACCTTAGAACGAACTACAAACGGAAATGGCTTTGTTGCCCAACAAGATTCAGCGTATCTAAGGACGCTAGATGCAGGACAAGGAGAGAAGATTCCTTTTTTACACGAAGTCCTAGATTTAATTTTAGAACGAAAAGTTCATCTATTCATTGAGGTAAAAGCCGGAGGTCTAGAGAATGAACTTGTTCGTTTAATTCAGCAAAAAAATGCTTACGATTTTTGCACAGTCATTTGTTTTAACCATTTTTTGTTAAAACAAATCAAAGCGTTGGATCCAAAAATTACCACCGGATGTCTTTTGGTGGGAACCCCAATTGATATTGTAAGAATGGTCAAAGATGCCCATGCTGAATATTTAATTTTAAATATTTATACCACCGTAGAAGAAGTCGTTACTCAATGCCGTCGTGCAAATATTCAAACTGCCATCTGGACCGCCAATACAGAAGCTGAATTAAATATGTTAAAAGCACTCTCTCCAGATTTTGTAATGACCGATAAGCCTAGCTTAATTGTGCCTTTGGCGTGAAATTTAACTTTTTAAAAATTCTAATTTCACAATGATTGAAGTGATTCCAATTTTCTTACTCTCATTAACAAAGCAAAAGAAAAAAAGCTGGCTACGAAAAAACCTAAAGATAACGGTAACACCGTTTGATCATAAGAAAAGCCTATGCTTGCTCCGATTGACACAGAAATAAGAGTACTTAAGCTACTAATTACAGAATTCGCAACTCCGGCTATATGACCTAGTGGCTCCATAGCCATGGCATTAAAATTACCAAACAACACGCCAATACAAGAAAATGTCACAACCAAATAAGAAAAAAACAATCCTATATGGGGATGTCCATCGAAATAAATAAAAAGAGGTATAAACAACATAGAGTTTAAAATAATTGCCATTAAAGCAAAGGTACACATCTTTCTCATTCCATATTTTTCTACAAAAAAAGAATTGGTAAAAGAGGATAGTCCAATAACCAATGCTAGAATTCCGAAAATCAAAGCAAAGTAATTTCCCAAGTTATACAGATGCTGAAAGATCTGCTGAGCTGAACTCAAATAACCAACGAAAGCACCAAAAATCACACCTGATGCCACAAGATAGGTTCTGGATATTCGGTTAAGCAATGTCTCTATTACTCCACTTTTAATTACAGAATAAGAAAACTTTTTTTTATTCTTTTTATCCAGCGTTTCCGCCTGTCGAAAATAAAATAAGGCCAGGCCTAAAGCTCCAGAAATAAACATCATGAAAAAAATATTTTGCCAATTGGATACACTTAAAATTAACTGCCCTAAAGATGGAGCTAAGGCCGGCACTAGCACAAAAACAATCATAATAATAGACATTACCTTAGCCATCGAACGACCTGAAAATTGATCTCTAATCATGGCCTGTATAACGACTCGGCAAGAGGCCCCACCAAGTCCTTGTAAAAATCTACCTGTAAACATCATAGAAAAAGATAAAGAAAATACAAAAACCAAGTTTCCGATTAAAAAAATAACAATACCAATATATACAGCGGGTTTTCTTCCAATAGTATCCGAAAGAGGACCAAAGAAAGCTAATCCAAAGCCCATCCCAACAAAAACAAAGGAAATGATGAACTGAACGTCATTTGCGTTTTTAACACTCAAATCTTTGCCAATAATCTCTAGTGCTGGTAGCATTGAGTCTAGGGATAACGCGCCTAAAGCCATTAATGCAGCAAATATTGGAATTGAAGACATTCCTGCTTTTGGATTTTCAGAAGCTTCTAGACGTCTGGACATTCACAAATAATCATCAATTCCTTCTACTAAAGCAAGCCAAATTTTCTAGCCGTATTGAAGTCGGCATGAAGATCTTTATGTCGATCTAGAAACTCAATAATTTTACTTATAGTTTTTCTATCTCTAAGAATACGATTGTGCCCCAGCCCAGTGGTCACCAGAAGATCTAAGTCAGCATTTATTTTTTTAAACTCTACAAGAACTTTCTCTGATACCACTTTATCTTCTTTATCATGAACGACCAAATTTGGACCCTGGTGAATCTTAAAAAATTTTCCCTGTTCAAATTCAGAGATTTGAATATCAAAGTTTTTTTCAATTTTTCGTGAGATGTAGTCGTGTTGATTTTTGTTAAAACCCACAATAGAGACAAAACTCTTTATAATTTTTGAAAGCTGATTAGGTGCTCCAATGCTTACAAAAGGTATGTCTTTTAGTTCATCAAAATGAGAGACAGCATAACCTATACTAAATGCGCCAAAACTATGTCCTACCATAGCGCAGAACGGTCCATACTTTTCTTCTAGCCCCCTAATGATTGTCGCTGCTTGAACAACATTTAGTTGACTAAAAGGTGCAAATCCATGACCTGGCAGATCCAAAGCCCAAACCTCAAATCCTGCTTCATCCAAGGGTTTAAAAAAATGTGAAAAATCACTTCCGGCACCTTCCCACCCATGGACCAACAGTATTTTTCTTGGAGAATTACCATATTTATAAAGAACTACTTTTTTGTTTGCGACCTTTTTTCTTTGAACCCGAGTTCCTTCAGGGAATAAATGCTCTTTTTTTCTTCTCGAAAAAGGAGTAAGAAATGCTTGTAATCCAAGGTCCGCTGCTAAATGAGGGTTAACTTTAGATATAACTCCAATAGTTACTTTAATAGCTTCTTTTGAATTTGCCTTTTTGATCACCCTTTTAATGTTTTTTGATATTTGTTCCACAAGGTTCTCCATTGTCTTCAGGCTTATAAAAGTCAAAAAAGCCTTCCAATGCTTTCTGAAACAACTCTCCCGAAGAATTAAATTCCATTGTTCTGTTGTAAATTAAATGCCCAATAATCAACGAGTAGAGCTCATAGGTCATTTGCTCTGTGGAACTGTGGGCTTGTAAATGACCCTCTTCAATACACAGGCTAATCGCTTTTTCTAATCCACGTATTAATTGGCGAGTATGCATTTTTATTCGGTCCTTAACCGGACCCGGCTTAGAATCATACTCCACAGATGCCGCCACAAAAGGGCATGTTCCACCATCATCTTTTTGATACCAAACCAACCAATTTTCAACGATAGCCTTCAATCTTGGTAAACCTCTCGGATGATGTATTGCAGATCTAAAAACCTCTTCACTAAAAGTCATGGCCGCATGGTCTAAAATCATAATGTGCATTTTTTCTTTAGAGTTGAAGTGAGCAAATAGCCCACTTTTAGACATGCCCACTTCTTTGGCTAAAGTTGCAATAGAAACCGATTCAAACCCCAAGTTTCGAACCAACCCTAGTGCTGTATTTAAAATATTTGCTCTCTTATTTTCTATAGTCTTCATACTTTAATTATAGCACGATCGTTCGTTCTGTAAATAGATTACAATACAGCTCGACCAATATATTTGTATGGTTTTATAAAAATTAAATAATATCAAGTATTTACATTTTAGCTGTTAATGAAATTGTTATATCAAAATGAGACTTATAGGTTTTTAAATTCATCTTCGTGCAACCAGGCCGCCTGCCGCGGAGGAGTCTTCGTCTTGCTCCATTCTTCTAGCATCGTTGGTGCAATCTCTTTGAGATGAGCTAACTGTTTTTCATTCCCTGTCAAACAGGTCAACTCTAATCGATGTCCATTGGGATCAAAAAAATAGATGGAACGAATAATTCCATGTTCAGTAACTCCTAATACGTCTAAACCCTTTTTCTCTAATTCTTCTTTAGCTTCAAGCAGTGCCTTTTCGTTCTTTAGCTGAAAAGCTATATGTTGAACCCATTGAGGAGTATTTAAATCACGGCTCATTTCCTTTTCACCGGTAATTTCAAAAAAAGCTAGAATATTTCCCATTCCCGCATCTAAAAAAACGTGCATATATGGATTAGGCTCTTTCGTTGAAGGAACCTTGTCTTCAGCAATGCAAACCAGTAAATCCATGTTAAGGTATTTTTGATACCACTCCACGGTTTCTTTTGCATCTTTACATCTATAAGCTACATGGTGAATTTGTTGAATATTAATCATAAAATCCCTCTTATTTATCCTTCAATACTTGCTGATAAAGATAATCTAAACTTTTATAAAGCTGATCTTTATTCTCGAGTAAAAATAAGGTGTCTTGCATGTCATCAATGTAAAACTCTCTTTTTCTAATAACATCTACATCAAAAGGTAAAAGTTTAGGCTTACCACTTAATGCATACTCACACTCCCCAACAGATGAAGCGATTCCCGCTCCAAAAATTCGATTTCCGTTTGGAGTTTTGACTAATGCAAATTCTATTGTAAACCAAAAAAAACGTTCGAACTGCCGAAACAAATCTTCTCTATCCATGAATTCTACAGACATTTGCCCCAGTCGATGACAGAAGTCTGCATATTCTTTATCTGCTAAAAATGGCAAGTGGCCATAAAGATCATGTACAATATCGGGAGCCGGAGTATAGCTTAAATCTTTTTTATCTCGAATAAAATTTCCCACAGGGTAGATCTTTTGCGCCAACATTGGATAAAAACTATTTCCCTCTTCGTATCCATCAACAAAAATCGCCTTCCAACCTGTTTTTTCATATAAAATATCACTTAAAATTTTTAAGTCTGGGATTTCGTTTTCATTAATATTTAAAACTTCTAATCCTCTATGAAACAAATCAATAATCTGTTGCTCTCTCGTCAATTTGTGTTGAGAAAGAATAGCTTTCCAAGTGGACAACCCCTCTTCTCCAAGATCCCTTTGAGTTTGACTCGCAAAATGCGGAAGCTTCCCTTTTAACATTATTTACAGAACTCCCCGCTTCATTTGATCTCTCTCTATAGAGTCAAAAAGAGCTTGAAAATTTCCCTCTCCAAAAGACAGATGGTTTTCTCTTTGGATCATTTCAATAAAAATAGGTCCTACAATATTTTTAGTAAATATTTGCAACAAGTATCCTTCTTCATCTCCATCCACCAAAACATTTAATTTTTCAATTTCATGCTTATCTTCTTTTACACCAGGAACTCTGTTAAAAACATTTTTGTAATATTCAGGATCAATATCTAAACAATTTATGGAAGTTCCTTTTAACTGACGAATAGAAGAAAGTAAGTCTTTTGTTAAAAAGGCTAAATGCTGGACCCCAGGACCATTATACTCATCCAGGTATTCATTAATTTGAGATTTCTTTTCATCAGCCTCATTTATAGGAATCGAAAATTTCCCGCATGGAGATTTAAGAGCAAATGATGTTAATCCTGTTTTTTTACCTTTAATATCAAAATATCGAACCTCTTCAAAACCAAAAACGTCTTTATAAAACTGAGCCCAATCCTTCATTGTCCCTTTGTACACATTGTTCGTTAGATGATCGATGAGCATGAAGCCCTTATCTTTAACCACAACTGGATCTTGTAGCTTTTCAAAACCAAAACGACTATAGAAAAACTCAGGAGTCTCCTTCTGGTCTACAAAGTAAATGATACTCTCTCCAATTCCCATGATAGCTTCTACCTGATCACCGTTATCATAAAAATAGTCTCCGCTATTACAATCCTTCGCGCCCCTTTTTACCGCTTCATTATGAGCAAACATTGCATCTTCAACTCTCCACCCCATTGCAGATATCGATGGACCATGAGCTTCTTGAAATTTATAGCCAAAAGAGCCTTGTTCATAGTTTAGCGTAAATACAATGCCATTTTGAACATACATATCAATATTCTTGCTTTTATGTTTGGCTATTTTTGAAAATCCAAACTCTAAAAAAAGTTTGTGCAAATACTCTGGAGAGTCTGCACTAAATTCAACAAAGTCGATACCATCAAGCTTTAAATAGTTTTTTGTCATTTGTTTCCTCCCAAAGAAAATATCAAATTGAAACATCATCAAAATAGTCTACTTAGACTATAGTCTGCCCCATATTTATTAGGTTATCAACCAATTGTGTTGAATTATAGATCAATTTATGCATATATTATGTCAGTATTTTTGACATAGTGAGATTTATGGATATAACTCTAGAACAGGCTCGGGCTTTCGAGGCCGTAGCTCGGCTTGGAACAATTAAATCAGCAGCTCAATCTCTTAATAAAGGACACTCTGCTGTTCTCTATCTCCTTAAGAACCTTGAAGAACAAACAGGGCTTTCTCTGTTTGATCGATCAGGCTATCGAAATCGTTTAAGCCCAGAAGGCCAGGTGGTCTTAAAGTTTTGTAGACAAATACTTAGTTTCGTCTCAGACCTAAACATCGCTTGCCAACATATGAAAGACGAATGGGAGCCTACCGTAAAGCTCGTTTATGATGGCGTTATAGATTTCAATATGATTATTAATGCCTTTCAAATACTCCAGCAGCATAGTCCTACAGAAATAAAAATTATCTCTGCTTACCTCAACGAAGTTACAGATAGATTTGAAAAAGAAAAAGCTGATTTTATGTTTACCGTTTTGCCCATCCACCCAAAAGGCATGCTCTCCATCGATTTACCTCCGGTCATCATGAAGCTCGTTTCTCATAATCAACATCCTTTAATTACAAAAAAAAATAGAATAACTGCCGCCCTATTAAGGGATCATGCTTACATTCGAGTAAGAGACACCTCTGGTCTAATTAAACTCAGCACCGACAACATAGATTTTCGCTCTTCTTTTTTAGTTAATGATTTTATCACAAAAAAACAAGCTATTTTAAAACGACTGGGTTTTGGCTGGCTTCCTGAGTATATGATTGAAAAAGAAATTGCCAAAGGAACACTTAAAATCCTACAAACAGACATTTCTAATTCTTACGAATTTAAGCCCAAACTATTT
>JAGRAA010000396.1 GCA_020435185.1 Bdellovibrionales bacterium
CCCTCACGCCTCGAAAAGTTTTGTCTCTTTAATGAGTTAGGTGGCTCGTTATGGACTTTCCAAAGTTACACTTTGGAAAGTACCGACCGAAATACGGATTTTCATTTAAAAATAAAATAGTTAGAGGTCGGAGGGGTACAATTTAACAACATTTTTGTGAGCCAGTTTATGAATATTTTGTATTTCTCTATAAATCATTAGATTTATAGAGAAATTTTCATTAATTTTTAAACCGAAGATAGAAAAGATGGGGGGGGGATCATCAGACTTAATTTATGCATAGCTTGTATTATTAGCTTTTATTCTTCGCTGGCTTTGTCTGGTGTAACCCTAGGTGTTTGGCAATTCACAGAAAACAGTCCGCGGCTAATTGTTCCAGTTATAGATAAAGAAAGTCCCTTAGAGGCTACTCAACGCTACATAAATTCTTTTAAAGAAAATCCATTGCTTCGAGAGCTTGTTCCTAAAGCCTATCAAAATATTGAACTCTACTCTCTTCAAGGCAGTTTTCTCTCTGAATGGCCAAAGAGCTCTCGTCCAAAGCTAGCTTTTATAGCGAATTGGGCAGAGGATCTGGAGCCAAATGGAGAAAGAATAAACAGAAATATTCAACGCTTTCAGCAGGCGGGTTCAGATCCATTTGTTATTCCAATTTCTGCCGATTTAGGACTATCTTTACAAGAAACAAGGGCGTTTCATTTAGAGCTTGCGAGACATTTTGATATTTTAGTTGCACTAGGGGGAGATCATATTGCGACAGAGCTTTATCAAAAACAAAATATGACGAGCCCTGAAGATTGGAATTCGAACATTACAAGGGATCGTTCTGAGTTTAATTTAATTTCCGCTTATAAAACCCTGCCAAGATTAAAAAAAGGACTATTTTTTGGAATCTGTAGAGGTCATCAATTTAATGGATTGATAGATGGGCATGAATTGCGTTCGATTGGCAAAGCCGAAGCTGATCACTTCAATTCTACAGGTGACTCTGCAACTACAAAACAAACCTGGCATCCTGTTTCTGTAGAGGAATCCTCCCTTTTAGCTAGATTACTGAGAGGATTTTTGCATCCTTTAAAGGGCAATCGTTTTTTCAGTAAAGAGAACGAGGCTGAAAATTTCTCAAATCGAGTGGGTGTCGTAGTAAATAGCATCCATCAACAAGTGGTCATTCTAAGGGAAGACGCGATTTCACGTCCTGTGGCTTTTCACTCGCCTACTATGATTGAAGCCTTGGAGAGCGTACCTGATGAAAATAATAAAATAATTTCTTTATCCATTCAATTTCACGGTGAGTTTCCTCAAGATATTTCAAAAAATGAAGAGTTTTCTCTTATGGGGTTTGCGTTGATCAAAAGAATCATAGCTCTTTCTCGAAGAAACCTAGCTCTAAGTCGAAGTTCTAAAAATGCTTGTTTGCCGTTATTTAGATTCAATTCTTTTTAAACAAAGATGTTTTTCTAAAGTGAAAATCTAGATAGAGAAACAGACCTCTTGCTAAAGGCCAGAAGAGGATTTGTTGAGACGGCATTTGTTTTATTTTCTTAAATAATTTTAGTTGTTTAACCGAAAATAACTCAGAGGAGTGGCCTTGCCTGAGTATAACGATAAGGATTATTTTCCTATATTTATAAAATCTCTTAGAGCGGAAATAACAGTTCCATTTGATTGCTATATTTTGTTAAAGGCGTCTAACAAAGCCATACTTTGGATTCGTGCAAATGATGTCTTTCCGGTTAAAAATATGAACGTATTTTATTTTTCAAAGTTGAAAAAATTTATATTAAAACCATCGATAAGCCTCTTTATTTCAAATATCTTGATCAATTTTTGAAGTCTGAAGAAGGAAAAGAAACACTAGCTCAAATCCAGGCAGAAGAAAATATTACTCTTGAGGGTTTTCCTGATCCAGAGGAATATCAACTGAAAGCGTTGAATCCTGATGACGATAATCGAGAAGAAGCAGTTACCGTCTCAGCGGTTGTCGAAGAAAACGGCAATATAGAAGTCAAAGGGGGAGAAGAGCAAGAGGGTTCCCTTATTAAAATTTCAGAATTTTCTAGGGAAGAGGACTCCGAGATAAATAGAAAAGAGGGTTCTGCGAATGAAGAGGAGGGAGCTGTTGAGGTTGAGTCCAGCGTTGTGGAAGGGCCTTTGGGAGAAATCATTCATAGTTTAAAATCTGAGCTTCAAGATTTAGAAGAGATTGGTTTACTCGGCAAAGTTCACACTGAAGAGGAAAAGACTATAATAAAAGACTGTACTTTAAAAATTAATGAGGAGCTTATTAAGGTCAATGGATTCGTTGAAAATGAAAAAGAAATCAGTTTGGAATCCATACAAGAACTAGAAAGTAAAGTTAAAAGTCAAATTCAAATTATTAAAGATCACAGCTCTGAAGACGGATTTGGACTCATTCAACCCTATATAGAGGAAATTGATTCTTGTTTTTCCAAGATATCAGGTGAGTCTCAGAGTGAAAAAATAAGTTCTAGAAAGGCAAAATCCTACGTTAAAAAAATTAAAAGTTTATTAAACAATATTGAATCGGGATCAGATTTTGATCACCAGGCGGTTGTCTCTAGAAGCTTTAATAGAATGATGAAGAAAATTGAAGATCAACTAGGGAGCAAAATTAAGCTATCTACCGACGTGGGGCTTTATGGAGAGCTTCCTGAATATTTAAAGCATGAATTAAATTTAGACGACGTCATGAGCTCTAGCAGCCAAGATATAAAGTACTTTCAACATAAAATATTAAAGCAAAGTTTAATTATTCAAGATTTAACAAAAAAGTATAATTCCAGTAGAAATACTCTTAAGGAATTAAAAGACAAATGGTTTGTGTTTCATATTCAGGCCAAAAAGAATTTAGACCCTAGTGATCGATTGGCCGCGAAAACAATTGAAACCGAGTTTGAGAATTTTGATAATCAATTTGGGAGCACCGAAGAAAACTCTAAAACCTTGGCGAGTATTACAAATGATTTGGTTCAAGAAATGGGAGGTAAGGAGTTAAAAATTGATCCTCAATTATTAGCGGAAATTGGAGCCTTAAGCGAAGAAAATCAAGAAAAACTAAAAGAATTTATTAAAAATAACGAATCCGTCTCTTCTCCTCAAGGTAAAGAAGACATCGAAGAAGACATCGA
>JAGRAA010000397.1 GCA_020435185.1 Bdellovibrionales bacterium
TTTATTGAAACAAACATAATTGTTTGACCCTCGAGGCGATAATTTTTGGCCGACTCTAAATGATCTTCTACATCAACGTTGATTTGATCCATTAAAGCTTTATTTCCAAGAGCGACTCTTTTACCGAGTATTTTTCCGATGACACCTTTTCCGGTAATAGATTCGAAATCTATGACTTTATTTAATGGGATTTGTTTATTCTTAGCTCCTTCTAAAATGGCTTGCGCCAAGGGGTGTTCGCTACCTTGTTCTAGGCTGGCAGCAAAAGATAAAAGTTCACTTTTATCTATATTTTCTATGGTATGAATATTTGTTAATTGTGGTTTTCCAAGTGTAAGCGTACCTGTTTTATCGATGACAAGAGTGTCAATTTTTTTCATCATCTCAATGGCTTCCGCATTTTTAAAAAGTATACCTTGAAGAGCGCCTTGACCGGTTGAGACCATAATAGACATAGGAGTGGCTAATCCAAGAGCACAAGGGCAGGCAATGATGAGAACGGATACTGCATTAATAAGAGCATAAGAAAAAGATGGCTCAGGACCCCATATAGACCAAGCAACAAAGGTTATTAAAGAGACAAAAATGACAATAGGAACAAAAATTCCAGAAACTGTATCTGCTAATTTTTGAATCGGCGCTTTGCTTCTCTGCGCTTCAGCCACCATATTTACAATTCTAGCCAGTAAAGTTTCACTTCCTATTTTTTCAGCCTTCATGATAAGACTGCCTGTGCCGTTGATTGTGGCTCCGATAATTTGATCTCCAACTTTTTTGATTACAGGCATAGGCTCTCCTGTAATCATAGATTCATCTACTGAACTTTCTCCCTCAACAACCCATCCATCTACAGGGATTTTCTCTCCAGGTCTGACTCTTAGCTTATCATCTTTTTGAACCTGATTAAGAGGTATATCCAATTCAATTCCAGAATCATCAATTTTTCGAGCTGACTTTGCTGCCAAACCTAAAAGTTTTTTGATAGCTTCTCCTGTTTGACTGCGAGCTTTAAGCTCAAGAACTTGGCCTAATAAAATGAGAGTAACTATCATTCCGGCAGCTTCATAATATACAGGAATAGATCCATCTTCTGCTTTAAATGAAGAAGGAAAGTATCTGTCGAAAAATGTGGCCGTAAGGCTATATATATAGGCTGTACTTACTCCAAGAGCTATAAGAGTAAACATATTTAGGTTTTTGGTTTTAATAGATTCAAATCCTTTTAAGAAAAAAGGCCACGCAGACCAGAGGCAGACTGGAGATGCAAGAAAAAGTTCAACCCAAATTTTATGTTCGAGTGATATCAACGAAGAAATCGGCCTTCCAGGTAAAAGATCACCCATGGAAATGATGAAGAGAGGAAGGGTGCAAATGATTGCCACAAGAAAACGTCTGTTCATGTCCATTAGTTCGGCAGAGGAACTATCATTTGCAATAAAGGGCTCAAGAGCCATTCCGCATTTCGGGCAATTTCCAGGTCCTATTTGTCGAACTTCGGGGTGCATGGGGCAGGTATAAAGGGCATTTTTATCGGCGTCATTGTTAGTGTTGATGGTATGATGAGTCTGATGTCCGTGTTCACAACAAGTTTGATGTTCTTTAGAGGTATTCATAGGTTAATCCTTATTCTTCTTGAAAAGTTGTGTGAAGAGTTTTTAAGCTTTCTAAAATCCATTCCTGTAGAATGGATTTTTCATCTTTTGATAATGAAGAATTCCAATGCAAAAGTTGATATCGCAGAGGAGGCATTGTGTTCTCTTGTATTGATTTATCAATAGCCTGCAGATCTTCTAAAGGCGTACCATGTCCTTTAAATGGAAAATCAAAACTCATATCTATATGCTCTTTTGCTTCGTCGATGTCTTGTTGGATGATCTGTTTCGGACCTGGTATTTGAGCATACCAAGGAAGGGTATGATTTGAACCATGGCAATCCATACATTTATCCTTAAAAATAGGCTTTATTTTTTTAAGGTAATGAGAATTTATTTTATTTAATTGTTCTTTTTTTAACTCGCTGAGTTGAGTTGTATTATTTTTTACATTTTCAAAAGGTTCTTCTTTTTCTAAATGATTATGCTTTTCTTGAGCAAATAATTTTAAAGATAATAAAATGATAATACATATTTTTTTAATCATGAATAACCT
>JAGRAA010000010.1 GCA_020435185.1 Bdellovibrionales bacterium
TGGTTAATCCAAAATTCAAGGATACCTCTTTAAGTAAAACTCCCGAACTTTTTATCCACATTAAAGGGCCTTTCTTAAACGAAAAATTCCCCCCTGGTCCTTGTACCAAATAAGGGTTATCTCCCCATTTTTTACAAAAATCTACCAACTGATTAAGTTCATTAACACTCACCTGAAATTACCCTCACTATTTCTTTAAGCTCTTTTATTGATTTAAGATTTCCAGTAGGCTTAAAATTAAGTTCCTTTTTAGAATTTTTTAAATCAACATAAACGGCATTCATGCCACATTTTAAGGCTCCCACAATATCATTTTCCCAACTATCACCAACCATTGTGATTTGATTGGCCGAAACACCGGATTTGGAAATAGCAGTTTCAAATATTTTAATATTTGGTTTTTCTACTCCCACTTCTTCACTAGTCAACACCCATTCAAAGTATTTACCACCAGGATCCAACACCGCGAGCTTCTCCATTTGCGTATAACAAATATGGTTGGTTACAATTGCCATTCTAAAACCAGCTTTCTTAAAAAACTCAAGAGCTTCTATAGCCTGGCTGAAATCACAATTACTCCACTCTGAACTATAAGATTGATCAAGTGCAAGCGCCAATGACGGACAAGTCCTTGAAAATATTATTTCGGTCATTTTTTTAAAATACAATAATCGACTATGACTTGAAGCCACACTTTGAACGAGAAGAGCTTTAACCTCACTTCGTGCTTGTCCATATACTTTTTCATAAGTTTCCCACGATAAAACTTTACTTTCCTCTTTAACCATCTCATGATTAGAAAAGCACTTAAACGAACTCAACAAGGCTCTCTTATATGCTGCTTCAGCATCATATAGAGTATCATCTAGATCAAAAAAAATAAAAGTTACTTTATCCATCCCCACTTCTCTGGTGACTTTGTACATACCGAGTGCAGCAGCTCTTTCAGATGTAAAAATTTATCAATTTGCTGGAGAGGATACTTCTGCAACTCCGGGGACACAAGGCAAATTTTAAAGCCCGATAAAGCTCTAAGCAATTCTTCTGATGGAGGCTCCCCACTAAAGCAATCTACCCAAACCCAATCAATTTTCCCTTTCAAATTAAGCGCTAATTCAAGTGGCTCAAACTCAGAAACTCTAACCGCCAAACTACTGATCTCCTCGTTCAATGCCATTCTGACAACAGTCGGAAAAGGTAAATCAAGAAAAAAATAGTCTTCTATTCCAAATCTGTGAAGAGATTCCATGACTCCATTCTCCAAACCATCTTCTTTCATATTCAAAATCAAGGTTCCCCTCTTCTTCACCACCCATTCCCTTAAAAAATCAGAAAACGACTCCCCTTTCTTGAAAGCATCATGATCCATATGGATCTCTTCTCCCCATGATCTTAAGTCAATTTCAGCACCCATTCCCTCGGGTAGTTTTTTCAAATCATTAAGCCAATTTATGCGATGCGCAATATACTGCATGCTTTTTCTCCACATATCGATATGTTATCAAATATGATTCTGTATATCTGAGTGAGAGGAAAAATTCAAAGTGAGTCTAGTCAATGACCTAACTTTAAAAAATCTTAAACCATCTCAGCAACAAATGTTTAAATTTTTGATTGCTGGAGCTGCAGTGTGCATGCTGATGCTCTTATTTACTATGTATTTAAAATCCATATGTCCATAAGTATCGTAAAAGGGAGCCCCCGCCTAACCGAAACCATATTTGCTTATTTTGCCTTTATGTATTGGGCCTTGAAAACAACAGAGAAACGTGAATGTCGAATAATAATTTAGCAATAAACATCTGTCTTCTTTTCAACAAAGAAGAACTCTATGAACTCTATCAGTTTAATGAATATATATGGAGTAAAGAAAAAGTTGGCTACTTGTATGACCATAGTCACCAACCTCACCTCACACTATTTCAAAAATTTATTCAAGAAAAAGACATAGAATCATCAATTGAAATCACAAAGAGGTTTGTAAATCATAACCAAATATTTCCATGCTTTTATGGCTATTCATACACCGCTCATGTGCAATATTTACAGTCCTACAAAGTAGCTGCTTTAGAGTTGGAGGATAGAAACGGTCTATTGAGTCAGTATAACCATTATTTTTTGTCAGCCTTAACTAAACTCCAAAACGTACAGGGATCTTCTCAAAGTTTTGTCATCAACGAAGGCAACAGTGAATCAATTCAATGGGTGAATAATTATGAGTCAAAATCATTAGCTGGGAAATATTCACCACATATTACCATAGGCTTTTGCTCAGATTCTGTATTTTCCGACTATCCTCATCCTTCACCAAAGATAACGCTTCACCCAACTCATTTAGTTTTAGCCAGAATGGGGAATCTGTGTTCTATTAATTCTAACATTATATATAAATATGAAATTCCAAAATCAAAACATTAATTATTACTTTATTGTCAGCTTCCTAACCACAATTTTGTTCGCAGTAGTCAGATACCCCTCTTTGTTCGTAGAGCCAGAAATTTGGGCTGAACTGGGAACTAATTTTTTCGTAAACGGGCTTACCCGGTCTGCCTGGGACAACCTCTGGATCTTAGATTACAGCTATTTACCTATCTTACAGCGACTATTAAGTCTTTTAACGATAAAGCTGCTAAATATTAAAATGTATTTCCCTGAATTTATGCAATGGCTAGGTCTCCTGTTCACAGCCTACTTTACCTCTTATATCAATTTGAACAGAAACTCTAACATCATTGAAAGCAAAGGTCTTCGATTCTTAATTTCTATACTATTAGGGATTGGCGTATACTCTAGGTACGAAGACTTTACTTTTATCAATTTCATCTATTCATCTTCTCTATATATACTTTTAAATATTTTTACCAGCGACCGACAACTCTTAAACTGTAAATTTATATTAACACAAACTTTTATATTTATTTTATTGCTCTCGAAACCTTTCTTTGTTGCTTTTTTACCTATATATCTTGTCACTTTTTTCGTGGGAACACATCGAAAGAAAAGCACGATAGCTCTAAGTTCGATATTTGGAATCATAGCTTGTGTTACTCAATTTTTTATAATGTCTACCAACTCCTCACTTGCGAAAGGCTCCTTAAATATCCTTCAAGTATTAGTCAATACTATAGTCGTTTTTACCTCCACCCTTAAGGCAACTTTCTTAATCGGAGCGCAGTTTCGTTATGTTAATGTTATATTTTTATTTGTTCTCCTTAGCATATTTTTCCAAAAAAACAGAAGGTGTTTGTTCAAAAAAAGAATTTCAAAAAAAAATTCTTTTTACTTCACCCTTCTATTTTTATCTTTTACATCAATTTTTATTACCGTAAAAACTCAACATAGTACCTCGTTATCTGCCTCAGATGTATTCAACCTCACCTTCCATCGATGGTATTATATTTTTTATTATTTTTTATTAATTTTTTCTTTTGGAGTAATTTCGAAATGGGCTTACAAAAAATCAAAGTGGGTTTATAAATTCGTTGTGCTTTTTTATTTTTCTACAATTTTGATCACAAGCGGATCGTTAAGCCTATCTCTAGACCCCTACAGAGATAAAACAAAAAATAGCTTCTCTCAATGGAGTCTCTATAAAAAGCAAATCACAAAAGAAAAATTTTGCATACCTATTAATCCTTATCCCTGGATAATGTGTAAAAACCTTTCGGCAAACATTAAAATACCAGTCAAAGACTTATTTATCCCAGAGAATAATGAATATATTTTTACTCCTCATAACGACATGAGTCTCCACGGGTTTATTTTTGAGGATAATCTAAATAATTTTTCTGTGTTTTACGAAACTTCAAAAAATCAAATTAAAAAAGTGACCTATTTAAATCCACCTGACAACTTATACACTTTTGCAATAATGCCTTCTGATTCTAAAACAATCAGAATAGATTCAGAGGTTTTTGAGAAAATTAAAAATACTTCTATGACCTACTGGTAGACATGAAAATTATGTGGTTTAACAATTGTTTTTAGCGTTTTTGATTGCAATTTCTTTTGTATTCCCATTTAAAAACTCAGCGAATTTAATACCTGGTTTTTCAACATATCGATAATTTAACTCACTAAATATTACAATGAATAATGTCGCCATTAAAAGTAAATAAGACGGATGCATTTCAGATATACCTAAAGGTGAAACGCGATATAATATTTCTTTAGTAAACCAAAAAACCGGCATATGAATTAAATAGATTGCATAAGAACGGACCCCTATCCATTTCAAGATTCGACCGAATATAGATGAATGAAAGATTAACGATCGATTATTAGTGCTTGCCAGTAAGACCAACAAAAAACTGCTTAAGTTCATCACAAAATAACCAAGCCCTACTGAACTAAATATTCTTAACGCATTTGCAAGAATCAAAATAAGAACTACACTCAATAGAAAATTTAAGAAAAAATATTTTTTTACAAAGTTTAAAGTATTCTTAATCCATGTTTTACCTCTGACTTGATAAGCCAGCACTCCAAAAAGCAAGGAATCAAAGATATAATGAAATGATAGCCGTATATTTGGCACTTCAGGGACACCTTCTGAGTTAAACACTCGCAAAATAACTGCAGGTATAAAGATTATGGCGCAAGTTAGAAAAATTCCCTGTTTTTTAAACAGATACTTATGAACTATAAGAAAGTAGAATGGATATAAAAAATAAAATTGTTCCTCAACAGCAAGACTCCAATACCATTCGAGTTTTGCTGCATTGT
>JAGRAA010000398.1 GCA_020435185.1 Bdellovibrionales bacterium
CTGGCGACAGACAAGTTTTATTAAGCGGAACTCTTGTGATTAATAACGACTTTTCATTGGTAAACACTTGTTCAGGGACCTGTGAAATCAGAAGTGGCTCCATTGAGTTAAAAGGAAATCTTTACTCTACATCGTCTGTTTCTAGCCTTAACTCTTCGACCACTTCAATTAAATTGGTTGGGAATAACACGCAAGAAATTTCTGGATCAGGAGCTTTCTTACCTCTCGAAATTAATACCACTGGCACAATCAATATCTTGAATGACGTTAAAATTCTTACTCAATTGTACAAAGTTGCAGGAACGCTCAACATAAATGCTCACAAGGTGTCTTTGGTGGGCGCGTCCTTCTTGGGAAGTAGCAATGAGCTGAACGTCGGAAACACTCAGTTTCAAGATTTATCTATTGAATTCATCCACGGATTTACCAGACCAATCAATATTATTGGAGATGTTGTTGTGAACGGAAATCTTGATTTATTAAGTCAATGTTCCGGAGACTGTCAATACACTGGCGGCGGTAAATTTAAAGTATCAGGCGACATCACCCTCAATAAATCGACGGCAATCATAGGAACAGTAGACATCGAACTCAACGGAAATAATTCTCAAAAAATAAACTACATAGCTGGAGTGGTTCCCAAAGGAACATGGACCATCAACAAACCCTCTGGAACAGTGGTCTTAAACAGCTCTATTAACCTTTCCAACTCAGGACAAGATTTAGTCTTAACCTCTGGCTCCATAGATCTTAACGGTTATGATTTGACTGTAAATGACAATTTATCTACAGACTTTGGAACATCTATCTCCGAAAACTGTGGTCTTTTGAGTTATGCAACTCACTCTCCAGCAAACGGTACTCTTTATACGTCAACGTCTTCTCCAGAGGTTAATATTAGAAAAGCCGTTGTCCAAGAAGGAGGAAATCTCATTTTTAATGTTTACTTGTCGGAACCTGTCTGCGCGACAAATTTTACCGTCAACTACGCTACTAGTGACGGCACTGCTACTTTGTCTGATTCTGATTATACCAATACCTCTGGGACGCTTACCATTGCGGCAAAAGCTTTATCTGCTAGCATCACTGTTCCGACCACGTCAGATTCTACGGATGAAGCCGATGAATCTCTCTTAATGACATTGTCTTCCCCCTCCCACGGTTCACTTAAAACTTCGGCTATGGACGGAGTTATTTTAGATAATGATGATGTGAATTTTACTTGGACAGGAACCTCTAGCAGTGACTTTAGCGACGGATCAAATTGGAGTGGAGGAGTGGTTCCTGGAACGAATGACGTCATCATATTTAACGAAGCTTGTGCCGGCAATACTTGTGATATCGTCAGCTCTTCTAATATTGATGTAAAAGGAATTCGATTTTTAGATACTTTTTCTGGAACTTTGACTCAAAGTTCTGGTCATACTTTTACTATTGGGTCTGAAGGATGGATTCAAACCGCGGGAACCTTTCTTGGCGGCAACAGTGCGATCACCATCAATGGCAACTTTGATCAATTTGGCGGTCAATTTACATCCACTTCGGGCACTCTATCGGTTGGCTACTACGTGGCTGGAGTCAATAACCTCAATGGTTTTAATTTCAATTCTGGAACATTCATCCACAATAGTGGAAAGGTTATGATTAAGCATTCAGGTAACTATGGCTCTTCCAAAGATGCAGGCAGAATGACTATAGATAACAGTTTAACTCTGTACGATTTTGAAGTAGATATCGATGATCTCAGTTCTACCTCAGGATATAATGGTGCACGACTAGGTATATATGGTAGACCTCATCTTGTTGTAGAAAATGCCTTTATCTTTAAAAATGGTCAAATCAATGGCTCCCCCATTGATCTTTTGGGATCTTTAGAAGTCTATTGTACTGATGGAGAAAGCGGTCAAAGTTGTGCCGGCGGAGGAGCCACTGAGCTGAATATATTAACAAACCAAACCTACAAACATCAAGGGGATGGCAAAGCACCTTATATAGTTGTTAAAAATGGGGCTACCTTTTCACCAGAAGCCTCTACAACCAGCTTTAGAGTAGAAGGTCTCGATTTACAAAATGGAGTCTTCACGGCACCCACTGGAATTTTTAAAATATCAGATATCTATTTAGATTCTTCCAAAGGACTATTAGTTTCATCTATATCTACCTATAGTCATAACAATGGCCAACTCGTTCTCGACGCGTCGGCCTCTGCTCAATGTGTGGATAAAAAAGCAATGACGATAGACGTACCAACAAACTTAAACCTTTATGATCTAACCGTAGACATTACAGCAACAGCAGCCTGCTCAGGAATAGACTATCAAGGAGCCGCTCTAGAAATTGTTTCTGGGGATACGATAACCGTAGAGCATGATTTAACTTTAACAAACGGAAAAATTAACTCCGGCCAAATTCTAGTCAACGGAAATCTAGACGTTCAATGCCCCAATGCCACTCAGCTTTTGCAATGTCCTAACGGAGGAAGTGCCAATATAACGATGAACGGTTCATCTAATGCAACCATAAATTATGCAAGTTCGGCGATACTTCCTGGTGGCACTTTAACCATAGACAAATCCTCTGCCCAGGTAGATCTTGTTTCTAACTTTGAATTTAATTCTGCAGGACAAAGCCTCAATATTCTTTCTGGAATTTTAGACACAACCAACTATACCATGACGATAAACAATGACGTTTCTGTGACTGGTGGAGGAGGAGCGAACATCCTTTGCAGTGGTACAGGAACATGGAGTCTAGGTGGCGTTTTAACCGGATCACCAACATGCTCTCCGACACCCTAAATTGGGGGATTTTAGACTTACTCTGAAAATCCAAAAGCTTTTAAAACCTCTTTCTCTGTCATCTCTTTTGTTTTATTTGAAAAAGAATAGTTATTCGGTTTTGAATCTATATATATTTGAGATTTAAATTCGAATTCTTCATGATCATCGATGACTCCAAGATTAAAATTACAAAAATCGTGCTGTTTTAATCTATAAAAAAGATGACTTCCACAGATATTACAAAATCCTCGTTCAGCCCATTCGCTTGATTGGTAGGTGGTTATATTTTCTTTGCCTTCAAACTCTATAGAACCTATTGATTCCACCGTCAGCGACGGTCCCCCTCCCCACTTTCTACACATTGAACAGTGGCAAGCATCAAAATGTTTGTCTTTTATCTCAAAAGAAAATTTAACCGATTGACATAAACAACTTCCATTAACTTTCATAGGATCTCCTTTTCAAAAAAACGAATATACAGTGAATAACCCTGCACAACCAACTCATTCGATGAAAAAATACTACAAACGATCGACGGCTCAACCAGACGCCACACAGATTATTCAATGATATCCCATATATAAGTAACCACACACCAGTACTCCTACGACTTTACAAAGATCAATAAATTCGGTAAATATTATTTAACGTCATTTCACGATTTCAGTCGGGAAAGTCGGGATGGGTCGGTGAGCTGAACTTAATAATTTAAAAATAGTCGTTAAGCCACTTTGAGCTTCACTGTTAAACCTAAATTTTGAGCAATATCAATGAGCCTGTCTGTAGAAATTTTTTGAAGGTTTCCATTAACGATAGCAGTAATCACCGTTCTTCCCACATCGGCTTCTTCTGCGGCCACTTCATGGGTCCACTTTTGTTTTTCGATAACTTTTTTTATAGCCACAACCAAGTTTCGACGAATCTCAATTTTAACGGCTTCTTTTTCAGAAATGCCCAAGAGTTTACAAAGCTCTTTTGTATTTTTAGCTTCAAAAAAATTTTGGTTCATAACATACTCCTTAATCGCTTTTTAGCAATCTCAAGCTCCTTTTTAGGGGTAGCCTGAGTTTTTTTCTTAAAGAAATGAAAGACTAAAATGGCCTCTTTTTCTTTAGTAAAATAAAATACTCTATATTGCCCTGAAGAATCTTTAACTCTCAGTTCATGCACACTAGGTGCTATACTGGGCATGGGCCTGCTGACCGGCATACCCAAGGATTCTCCTGAGGCCAGTAAATTTAACAACTCAGCTATTTGAATTCTAAGGTCCATATTGATAGCTTGTAACTCTTTGGTGACGGTTTTATGAATTCGTATTGCTTTCATCTATCTCTAATATGTCATAAAAACATGACATTGTCAAATATTTATGACACTAATAGGTTTAACCTCATTTCACGATTTCGGTCGGGAAAGTCGGGATGG
>JAGRAA010000399.1 GCA_020435185.1 Bdellovibrionales bacterium
TAAAAAGAAGTCTCTCTTTGGAAGTGGGGTGAGTAAACCCCAACTCTGCAGCATGTAAAGCAATGCGATTTAGGTTTTTTATTTGTGTACGCAACTTTACGGATTTTAAATTTTTAGATCGAGAAAAATTTCCATAAGTATTGTCGCCAACGATGGCGTATCCCATTTCTGAGAGGTGAATTCTTATTTGATGGGTACGTCCTGTTTTTAGCTGGCATTGCACTAAAGACAGACCACAAGAAAAATGTTCTAATAGAGTAAAGGTGGTGGAGGCCCATTTTCCTTTTGATGGTGTGACGTTTACAGATTTTAAGCTCGCAAATTTTTTTCTATCTTTAGGATGTCGAGCCAAGTAATTTTCTACGGTGATCTGTGGATTAATTTTATAGGCCGGTCCATAAACTATCGCATGATAAATTCTATGAGTGGTTTTATCTTTAAATTGTTGTGCTAAATGTGCATGAGCTTCATTGGTTTTTGCGACGACCATGATACCGCTGGTTTCTCTATCTAAACGATGGACAATGCCGGGCCGCTGTTCATTGACTCCCATAGAAAGATGATCCGAATGATAGAGAAGTGCATTTACTAAAGTTTTTTCGTGATGGCCAGGGGAAGGGTGAACCACCAATCCAGAGGGTTTAACTAAAACAATAAGGTCAGAGTCTTCAAATAAAATCTCTAGTGGAAAATCATAGGGAATCAACTCAGAAGGTTCAGATTCAGCAGAAAACATTTTAATCTTATCTTGTAATTTTACTGAATAAGAAGGTTTAGTAGGTTGATCATTAATGAGGATTAACTTTTTTTGAATATATTTTGCGGCTAAAGAACGTGATGAAATAATGTTTTTTTCTACGAGAAGTTTATCTAATCTTTGGCCCACTAAATGTTCGTCAACGACAAGACAACGAGGGTCTTTCCCCATGGTTAAGACCTTTTGTTTTTGAATAAATCCATATAAGATTTACTAGCCTTTTCTGCATCCAGTCCGAGTATTTTGCTTATTTGGTTTATAAACCCTCTCGAAAATACGGCAGCGGGAAGAGCTTTAAAATCATTGGCTTCAATGGCGTTGATATATGCTGTACTGATACGAGTTTTTTCGCTTAAATCATGAAGCTCTACTTTTTTGTACTCTCGCACGGACTTAATAAACGATCCGTCAAAGACTTCGGAATGTTTAATGTTCTCTTCCATTTTATGGTCTATTTTATACACACTGAGTGGGGTTTGAGCATACCCATCGGGGACTTCTTTAGGCACTTTAGATGTTGGTTCCTCCTCAGGTGAAGAGTAAAGGCCAGGATCTTGTCCGTCTTTATCAAGGCTTACATCAGGAAGGGTTTCAGAGTAAAGAGCTGAATTCGGCTCATCATTGTTGCGTAACTTTAAGAGCTTTAAGTCATATCGTTTTCTTGCTTCGTGGCTGCTTAGAGTAGCAAAGGCCTCTTCAAGCATTAGGGCTATTTCGCGTGCCTCTTCGGGCGTAAACATGGTGTACAAAGCGGGGCTATTAGGGGCATAGGTCTGTTTAGCTTTTTGATAGGCCCGATGAATTTCGTCTTGGGTGGCTGTCGAGGCTACATCAAGCAATTCATAAAAATTTTGGTTATTCAGCGATATACTCATGATTGTGATTATATCATGTATAAATTTCCACTGTCTATCAACCTATGCAGTGAGTTTAAGAGACTTATTCTGTTGAACGAGCTTTCTGGTGATTTTCATAAGCTGAGTGTAAAGACGACTGTGAGGATATTCGACAAGTAGATGCTGTCTTTTTCTAAGAGACTGCCATACTGCATTATCGTGATCAACATGACCTAAAAAGGATGTATTCAGTCCAAAATATTTCTTAGAAACTCCAGCGATACTTTCGCCAATTTCCATGTCTTTGAAGGTTCTGGTTTGATTGAGAATAATTTGATAGTCGTATCGATTGAGTAAATCTTTTAACCGTTCGCCGTTAACAGGATCATTTTTTATGACCAGCGCCAGAAGGTCTGCAGGAGATTTTATGCCTAGCGAGGATTTGTTTTGCATCAGGTTATCAATGAGTGGCTTAAGATGGAGCTGATGTTCAAATCGTTTCACATTTCTAAAAAAAGAAGATTTCATAAATCTGTAAGCGTTTTCAATACTGCTAGGTTCGGGAGTAAAAATCAGTAGTCTTTTTTGCGCCATTAGAAAAAAATCTAAGGTCGATTTATGTGTGCCTGCACTTAAGTCTAATATGGTGAAATCTGCTTCATGATTGTAGATGGCAGACATAAGGCGGCTTTTGTGCTCGTTGTTTATATCTGCTACGTCGAGAGCATCATTTGAACCACTAACAATGTTTAGGTGAGTGAATTTGGTAGGTTGGGCAACGTCTACAAGTTTAGTATTAGGGGTCATAATGAGGTTTTGAATTCCCATACGAGGAGCAGCTTCTCCTAATGAGGTGTGGGTATTGGCAGCACCCAAATCTAAATCTACAATAGTTGTTTTATAGCCTAGATTTGAAAGAAAAACAGCTAGGCTGGTACTCACAAAGGTTTTTCCTACACCACCTTTGCCGCCACCGATAGCCCAAATATTAGATTTAGGATATCCAGTTCCTCTAATCGGGCGTACGTTTTGTTGTTCTTCAGTGGGATTCACAAAAATCCTTTAAGCCAAATGATTAACTATGATCTTTAATTAGACCCTTCCATAGTTTTTCTTCGGCTTCTGACGCACGAATATAAAGAGGTTTGTTTGTTTTCCACGAATTTTTGTCTAAATTATTTAACTGATCAAGACCAAGGGTCTTAAAGTTTTCGAAAACAGTAAGGCAGGATGGGTAATCTGAGAATTCTTTTTTTCGAAGGAGATTCTTTCTAAGAGCTGCAGAGAAATCATCTTTATAAAAATCAAAGCCATCTCCCAGACAGAGGTGTGGTTGTTGAATGATTTTTTCAACTTCATCGTGGGTTAATGATCTAGGTTCCAAAAGGGTTTCGAGCCTTTGATTATACACAGAATATTGAGCCACATAATTTTGGTTTTTATGAGCATTCATTAATATCACAACGGGAAAGTTTTGATGATTTGCCGAAAGAGCGAGCAAAAATAAGGAGTCTAGACTAAATATGGGCTTATTAAATACAAAAGATAAAGTGTTAATGAGGTTTATTCCAACCCTTACTCCAGTAAAGCTACCAGGCCCCATAGTGACGACCAATAAGTCTAAGTCATTAAAATTAATATTCGCTTTTTGAAAGAGGTTTTGGATTTTGGATAAGATCACCTCACTATGAGATTGTTTTGACATTCCTTTTCTAATTAA
>JAGRAA010000400.1 GCA_020435185.1 Bdellovibrionales bacterium
AAAAAGAGATTATAGAAAATACGTTTATGTACTTGAAATCAAAAGTAGAGCCCTCATGGTATCCGAGCGTAGTTCTTGAGCGAAGGCATAAGAAACAAACTTTTGTAGATGCTCGCTCCAAAAAATTGAACGAAGAGCTCACTCAAGGTGTAAACATAAGAGTTTTTGATGGGCAAACTCTTGTAGAAGAGGCTACTGATAATATAGAAGTGAATCATTTAAAGCAGCTTGTTGATCGCTTGGTAAATCGGATTTCGTCGTCGTCTTTCTCTTCTCGTAAGGAGTTTTACGTTCCTACATGGAAAGATCGATTGAGCATGCCCTTAGAAGAAGAAATATTGAGACAAATTCCTCAAAACCCTACATCAGATCAATGGGTTCATTTTGGTGTTCCTCAGAGACAGGAATTACAAAAATCAGAAAAGGCTTTAATGGACGAAGCTTCATCTGTGTATAGACAGATAAAGGAATTCCAATCCACACTTGAGGATTCTCATAAAGGCAAAAATCCAGATTTTATCGGAACTCGAGTGAGCGTTGAGGAGTTAGATTTTTTATTTATTGATTCTGAAACTCGGCTTTCTCAAACTTTTTATCGCAATGGGATATATTGCATACTCATGAAAGGTTCTAATAGAAGTTATGTTCTCCAAGGGGGATTAGGTGGGCAGGAGGCTATTTCTTTGCCTGAGCATAAAATGGGTGAATTGTATGAGGACTTGGCTAAATCCATGACGGCAGAGAAAATTAAGCCGGGTCGATATAAATTATTGATGGCTCCTTCTATTACAGGAGTGTTTGCTCACGAGGCCTTTGGACATAGTCAAGAAGGAGATACTTGGGCGAGAGGAAGATCGAAAGCTAAAGAATTATTTGATAGTCAAGAAAAAGTCGGGAATGAGCATGCGACGATTTTAAATAATCCAGCAATTTACGTAAATGGTGAAGAGAGTTTTCCTGCTTGGGGATCTTATTATTTTGATGAAGAGGGTTGGTTAGCAAGAGAGCAATACTTAGTAAAAGAAGGTGTTTTGCAATCTCCCATGACTAATTTTACATCAGCCTATCGTTTGAACGTTCCTCGATCAGCGAACGGCAAAAGAGAAAATTGGTCTCATGCGATTTATACTCGGCAAACCAACACCTATTTTAGCCCCGGAGAGCTTACTTATAATGAGTTAATCTCAAAAGTGGATTATGGTTTTTTAGCCCGCCATGCAGCAGGAGGTATGGAAGATCCCAAGGGGATGGGAATTCAGGTAGGCATGAGTTATGTAGAAGAAATAGTGAATGGGAACTTAACCGGAAAAATTTTTAAAGCTCCCAATGGCGGAGATATTCAGCTGACAGGATATGTTCCTGATTATTTAAATTCTATTTTAGGAAAGACAAAAATAGAGGCATTTAGTGACGAGGTTGATGAGGCTTCACACCCATGGAACGAAATGGGGGGATGTGGAAAGTACCATAAAGAAATTGTGGCAGCCGGATGTGGTGGACCATATGTGCTTATAGATAATGCTTTGTTGGGATAAAATATAAGAAGTTAAAGGAGCTTGGCCATGTTATGGAAAGTTGAGCAGTTAGTGAATGAATTAAAGCAAAATGAAAAGGCTGGGATAATTTATCAATGGTCAGTAGAGATTAAGAGCCAAAAAAAAGAAGAGTTCTATTACATACAGTCACAGCACCGTGATTTTGAATTAGATCAAATGAGAAGTGTAGATATGCATAATATATACGTTACTCTGTTTAGCTTAAAAGAAAACTCTAAAGTTGGGAGGCATCGTCAAGAGTTTTTCAATTTTCAAGAGTTAGAATCTCAATTGAAATTAGCCCTAGAGAAATGTGATATTTCAGAAGAAGAAAAGTGGAATTTTTCAAAATCGATGGATAGTGAGCCTAAAGAAGTTCTTACTAGTTATGCGTCCATCAATGATAACATTACTCAGACCGCACAAGGTTTGAGTCAAAATATGACTAAGGCCATTGAAGAAACTCAACAAGGAGTATTTAACTCAGCGGAGTTATTTGTTATTGCTGAAAAGAATAGACGTCTTCTTAGTACGGGGCTAGATTATGAAACCCGAAGATCAAAAATTTATCAAGAAGTGTGTTTTTCTTTTCAAGACGACGAAAAAAGCGAAGAGTTTTTATTAACAGAATGGGGATGTCATCCAGAACAAATAGATATTAAGAGTTTATGTCAAAAATCTAGTCATTATGCGAAGATGTCTTTGAATACAGAAAAGCCTCAGTCTGGGAACTATAGTGTATTGATAGACAGTGAGGTTCTTATTCATTTATTTAACGATTTATTTTCTCAACTTAATGCCGAGAGAAAGTATCTAAAACTCCCTTTTTTACAGACAGAAGATGAGGTGATTCCTAACTTTGAAGGAGAGAATTTTCAAGTTTGGGTGGACCCTGAAAAAGAATACGGATTTTTAACGACGAGTTATAATTCATCAGGATCTTTGCAGAAAAAAATCAAACTCATTGATCATAACAAGGTGAAAAACAATCTAGTGGGCACTCAGTATAGTCAATATTTAGAATGGCCGGAAACCACTGAAGTGGGAAATGTGGTTGTCGATGCTCAAGGATTTAAGAAAGACGAGCTTTTGAAGAAGAATAAAGAGACCTTAGAAATTCTGCAGTTTTCTGGATTGTTCACGAATGATAATGACCTTACCTTTTCATCGGAAATACGCTTAGCTAAATTGCACAACAGAGAGTCTGGCGAAATTAAGTATATTAAGGGAGGAAGTTTATCCGGTAGCTTTAGGCAGAACTTCAGAAAGGTGATGTGGTCAGAAGAAAAAGTGGCTCGAAATCAACTCGATTATATGCATGGGCTCAGTTATTTTGGACCAGAATTTGCGCTACTTAATGATGTTTCAGTGGTCTCATAAGGGTTTTTAGATTAACAATCTAGACTTTTTTAGATGAATTATGTTTGTGATCAACCTACTTTTGTCCGAGTTCTTAAATATCTAGGTCTCAAGAGGTGAGCCCTTGTATTTATTGTCTTACAATAGATAAATGAAGTCATTTTTGTTTATTTTATCCTTTGTGACTAGTTCAGTATGGCTTCAAGTTCGTGCTGAAAACAGAATTCAAGGGAACCCCATAAGTGGCGATTCATTTTCACGACAGCCTGTTGTGTTTTCAGCTCCAGGAGCGAATTTTTTAGAGAGTAAGCAGTTTTTACAAAGTACTGCTAAGAGTGAAACCTCTTGTCGCGACTGCTACTATTCGGCGTGTAAACTGTTACCAAAGAAAAAAGAACAGGTCATAAGGTGTACTACAAAATATGAGCCAACCTATGATGAGTTTTCGGAATTTAATGATCAATTACAAGAAGAGCATTTTCAGCAAAGTCGAATTTTATTTGAAGAGGAACTTAAGAAAGAGGCTGATTCTCAACTTACTGTTCTCAAAGACAAGGCTCATGCCGATTTGAAGTGTATAGAAAACAACTTCGCAGGGGAAGAGTGCGAGAAGTTTCAGAATGACTTGTTGGTGAGTTATAAAATTTTATTCCCTACGGCCAAAATAGCACGGAATGTCTCCAGAAAATTGCGGCCTTTGTATGCCTATCTTTTTGACGTAAATAGTGGAAAGAAAAAATATAGTAAAGATCTTTTAAAAGAAATTGTCGCTACTGTTTTGAAGGATAAAAATAAGGAGCGCCCCTTTATGGTTCATGGTCGAAAAAAGATTATGAACTATGATCAAGCCGAGAATAATGTCTCAGATAAGGTTTTACGGACGATCTTGAATGATCTTCAGCTTTTACCCCATCAGATAGCTACTGGTTCGGGAGATGCTTTAGTACTTAAAAGAACAGAAGAGGGGGTTGAGCGAGTCATGACTTCTTATGCGCAGTCGGCTCGATTTATTACAGATAATATCCCGGCGCTTAAGGATGTAGAAAGACCTGATGAAGTCGTAAATGCTGACTTTAGTATCGATGGGCAAGAGTTGTTAAAAGCATACGGTCTTCAGGCGAAAAAAGTCGACCAAGATTTTATTAATGTTCAAAGTAAGTTGAATTCGGGTTCAGATATTTTGTATTCAGATTATTTTGTTTCTAATGTTATCGGAAAGTATTTGGCCCAAGGGGATTATCATGTGGCTCAGTATTATTGTGGTGTTGCCGAGGGGATGAAAGATCGATTTGATAATAAGGATCATCTAAAAACAGCCTCTTTTTTTGCGACGACAATGACAACGGCGTTCTTGTGTAACGCTACCTTTGGAGTGGGCTGCGTTTTGTTTGGTTCGGCGTTGATTGAATCGTCCTATGTTTACTATCGCAAATCTGAAAAAGATAAAAGAAACTATTTTGGAGGGGTTCTTGATTTACAAAGAGCCGAAGACGAGAATATGAACTACAAGGCAGCATTACTGTTGTCTCCTTTAGCTCTTTTGGGAAATGGCACAGTGATTAAGAAGGCCTTCTCAAAGTCAGTTTCTAAGGCGACGTCTTCTACCTTAGAAGGCTCAGTGTCAGGACGTGCCTTTGGGGTGAAAGATATGATTTATAAGCTTTGTACAAATAAAAAAGCAAAGCAAAACTTTACGTCTATTTTTGGAAGTGCATCAATTTGCTCTATCTAATCTAATGCCTTAATAAATCGATCGACTTGGTCTTTTGTCACCACGTAGTCCCCCTTTTTGTTTCTGCAAACCACAGGAAATTGAAATTGAGAATAAAATGAATTGATCTGGGAATCTAATAATTGCTGTCGTTCAGAGGCTAATGCATACGAGGAATATTCAGTTTTTAAGTTGAAATAGTTGAACGAAAAGTCCAAAAGGGCTTCTTTATAAGCAAGGCAGTTTTCCTTTTCAATCTCGGTAGAAGAATAGACGGGGAGGCCAAAGGTTATGCTAGTGAGAAAAGCGAATAGGAAGATATAAATATTCATATCCCATATTCAGCAATTAGTATGCCGTCCTTGGAGTCCGTTTTTCGCCAAAAGAGCAGCGTGTTTTCATAAAAATTACAAAAACACGCCCTATTCGGTATCCTCAGTATGGAACTTCAATGAGCTGAAAATGGGCT
>JAGRAA010000401.1 GCA_020435185.1 Bdellovibrionales bacterium
GCCAAAGGAACAAAGGCTCCAGAGAGTAACAGGGCTCCGCAAATAGCCTCGGTCCCTTTGAGCAAAGGAAAAAAGTATTTTGTAGCCATCAAGCCTGTCATAAAGGCCATCATATTTTCTGGAATATTTTCTGGTGGCGGTAATAGGTTAAATAAGCCAGCAATTCCAAAAACAAAAAAAATGAGGCCGAGAAGCACTCTTGCTATTAATGTAAGTTTATTTTTCATTTCATCCTCCTTGAATGATATTTAATTTATTCTCTTTTATTTTTAATGTCATTTTTTTTTGCAAGGGACATAAATTCGGTAACACCAACTCCTTCTTTAGAATCGGAACTGTGACTGTCTCCAAACATCAATTTGGCCTTTGAGTTGTAGCGAAAATACCAAGGGTAATGATTGAGTAACTTAGCGATCCATTGTTTGAACGGAGAAAGGGTTTCTAAAAGATCAACGCCGGTAATAACTTCTAAATCTGAAACTTCTAATTTACACGGGGATCCATTTAAGGGAAATTTATAAATTAATTTTTCAGGTCTGTAGATTTTGCTTATGGGGCATTCGCTCCAATGTTTTTTTTCTACATGGACAAGCTCTTGGTTGTCGAAAAGGCATTTGCCGTTTTTAAACAAGGCAAAAACTTTTTGAGGGGCATGATGATGTTTTTTTGCAGCGATCAATGAAGCGGCGATGAGAGTGTAGTCTTCAAACTGAAAACGGCTCCACCACCAGTCTCTCCAAAAATACGGCAGCTCTTCGTTGCCCCAATTGTGATCGTGGTAACACTCTCCATTTAATGAATAGGACTTGGAGTTGTATTTTACGTTTCCGTGTCCTTTTCCGTGAGGCATGGCCACGAACCATGAAAAGAACTTTTCTTGATGAGGTCCGAAAAGCCATTTTCCAGACTCTGGCTGCCAGGGTTTTGATTGACTGTGAATTTTTAAGTCGACAGAAAGTTTAGTGGTTTCGAGCTGAAGCTTAATGTGATAAGAGGAAGATTCTTCGTCGTAAAATACCGTATTGTTGTTAAAATTTAAATCTAAAAAACGCGAATTAAAATGACATTCTTTAAGGGCAATGGGCTGTTCACAATAGATAAGCTCTTCATGGGGAGGTTTGAAGCGAACGCTAATGAAAGGTGTGATTTTAAGTTTTATATCGGACAAGGATTTAAAAAACACAATGCCAATGTAAGTTCCATCCTCGGAATGGCAATCAAAATACCACCATTCAAAAAAGCCTTTTTTAACAGGGGTACGAAGTCCATCTGCTGAGAAGTTAAGAGGATGCGAACTTTTGGAGCGTTTTTCTAAATAAACCACTATATTCCTTGGTTTGATGATATTGTATTTTTAAGGTGCACTATTAATCATAAGAATTAATTTAAAAAATCTCAACTGTGTATTAGAATGTATATTAGGCTGTTGTCATTTAATTGCAGATATTCATGTGAAGGGTTTATGTTAAAAGTTGGAATTGATTTGGAGCTGGCAGATTATCGAATTCTTGCCTATCTTTTTGCTGCTTATATATTTTTCGTCTGGTGCTGGAAAGAGTCACTTGTAAGGTCTTCTTTGTTAAAAGACAAGCCTCCTTATTGGTATACCTTAGAGCTCTTGTCTGCCGTAGTTTTTGGCGTATGTTTAGAGTGGGTTGGCGTTCATATGTTAAACTATTACCACTATGGATATAGTTTGGTTTCTATCTTGGACATCCCTTTGAGTACGCCTTTGGGTTGGGGGGCGATTATTTATTCGGCGATGTTAACCACTGATAAGCTAGAGGCGCCTTCATGGACACGCCCATTTTTAGATGCTTTTTTTGCTATCCAGATAGACTTAGGTATGGATGTTGTTGCCACTCGACTGGGGTTATGGACATGGACCTATTACCCTGAAGATGTTAAGTGGAGTATGGACTGGTTTGGGGTCCCTTACGGGAATTACTTTGGGTGGATATTCACGGTGCTCTTTTTTTCTTTGATTTTTCGCTTAATTAGAAAAAGAGAGATTCGCCCGAAGCAGTGGATTTTAAAGTACTTAGTTGTCGGGGTCGGGGTAATTCTGTGCTGTGAAATTCTACTTTTTGGGACCTTAGAAATTGGCCGTATTTTTCAGGTTATGGGGTTGAGTGATAAAATAGTGGCCTTATGGCCCTGGCTATTGATTGCCTATCCCACCTTTTATGGTCTTAAAAATATTGAGAAATTTCGACTGTCCCCCTTAAATATTGGAATTTCTGCTTTTTATCATGGTTTTTCCTTGTATGTATTAGTTTTTACGACCCTTAAACATGTTAATCTAACCTTAATAATTATAAATAGCATGCTATTTATAGGAGTCTTAGGCTTTCACTTATGGCTCTTAAAGAAAGAGAAAAATAGCTAATAAGGTTGGAGAACATTTTTATGTTGATCTTGGGAGTAAATATACTGGGAACAGTATTTGCGGGAATCAGTGCAAAGTATCAGCTGGGTTGGAGTTCAGCATTTTTAAACATCTTTGGTTTGACCATCATATATAATTACGTCGCATTTACGGAGAAAAACGTTAAGTACATTAAATGGGCTTATCTCGGAATATTAGTGGGCTTTGTAGAGGTGATTGCTGACTATTGGTTGGTCTCAGGAATTCACGTTTTGGATTACGATCCAGGAGGTTTGTTTATTTTAAAATCTCCTAGTTACATGCCTTTTAGTTGGGCGGGAATGATTATTACATTTGGCTCCATCGGGCAATGGATAGAAAATAGATCTAATTTCTGGATGGCTTCGTTGCTATCTGCTTTGTTGATGAGTTTGTATGTGCCTCTCTATGAAGAGATTGCCTTTGCTGCAGGCTGGTGGTCCTATAAAGATACTCCGATGTTAGGCCATGTCCCTTACTTTATCATTTTAGGAGAGTTTTTTATTGGACTTCCATTGTTATATTTAGCAAATAAAATTAGCACCTCAAGCTTTAAGGATTTAGCTATTTTAAGCGTTTTTGCAGGACTCTGGATTTTTATCTCTTACTCTATGGCGTATTACATTTTGGATAAAGGATTGCTGGCTAGTTAACTAAAATAAGTTAAATTTAATTATATGCCATCTACGTCAACGATGACAGCATAACTCTTATAGACATCTGCATTGGTAATGAGCATTTTGTTTTTCCAGAGTTGAATATTGGGGATGTGAATAGGATAAATGATCCCTTTTAGGGATAGAGATTTCTCATAGTTAAATTTCAAGGAATGTTGATCAAATCGATAAAAATAGATCGTTGATTCAAAGGGTGAATACACTGCTAAGCGATCTCCATATAATGAGGTTTTAGTGGCAAAGCTCTCACAAAATTTGAAGTAAGAGTAAATGGACTGGTGAATAAGCTCTAATCCGCAGGTACTATTTTCTCGATTTTCTGGAGAGAAAATGGTTTGAGTGAGGTTCCAATTATTGTTTTCATCTCGAGAAAAAATGAGAACATAACCTCGAGGAGTGTTTGAGGCATCTCTGGTAAAACACCCCACAGTGAGTTGTCGACCATTTGAGAAAGTGTTTTCCGGTAAACAATACTCTAAATTCATGTCTTTCGAGTATTGGTTGAGATTAATAGTTTGTTGTAATGACCATAAGTCTACGTCTCTTCGGTAAATATATATTTTATTCGTTTTAGAAAGGCTATTGTAGTCAGTAGCAAAAATAGAGTCTCCGTTTATTTTTACATATCGACCAAAGTTTCCACCCTCGGACGAGGAATTAGAAAGACTTTGCTTTAGAACATACTGATCATTAGAGTTTCTTTCATAAATCTCAAACCTCTGGGCACTTGTGCCGGCTAGTAAAATGTCATGGTCCATGGATAAATCGACAAAAAGTCCATCATTAGAGAGAGTGAATCTTTGCAGCTTCTTTAAACCAGTAGATTCAAACTTGAAGATCTCTAAGTAGGATGTGGAAAGGGATGCACCTACGGTGGCAAAAAAGTCTCCGGATAGACCGACATGAAAAAAGTTGTATCCGTAACTAGAAGAGGTCAATATTGGTGACTCATAATGGACGTTATTTAAATCTTCTACGTTAAAGGTAAATACCGAGGAAATTTCTAGTCTTAGTGTTGATGTCGAAAGTTGGTGGGTATTTGAGGCTATAAAAGCAGCATGCTTGTCGTTAAAAGTCATGCCTATATGTCCTAAATTCCCAGCCATTTCTTGTCTGGTTTCATTATTGAGCCCATTAAGTTCTTTTGCCTCCAATACATGTATCCAGATTATTTTAGAAGCTACCTTCCCTGAGCTATCGAAAGCCTTGAGTTCTATGCTTTCACTTGTCGTTCCTAGGCTTAAGCGAATATGGAACTCTCCCGTGTATGTATTAACTGCTTGAATAGAAACGTCAGGATTAGATGAAATTAAATCATATGGAGCTACCCCTCCCGAGACTTGAATATCAGCTTCTTCTCCAGGTTTTAAGTAAGAAGGGCCGTTGATAGTTAGTCCAAGGTAGCCGTCGCCATTTCCTGAAGAAAGAGACAATCCTGGACTCTCTGGGTGGACACTAGAAAAGTTAACTTGAGAACAGTTTTGGAATAGTAGTATCTGAGCAAGAATGAGCGCCCATATGAAATATATTTTCACCGTTCCCCTTATTGTGATGGTATTTTGAAAATAGCTACTGATCTAATAATATCATAAGATCATTGATTATTTTTAGAATCTACTCGGTTTGGTTTGAATAAGACTAAAGGTGTCTTTTTATGAGACGTTTAGAACGAGACGAACTGGTTTAAGGTGTTAATTTTTTGGTAAAGGGCGATCTTGTCTCTCAAAGGGGAGCTTAACATAAAAACAAGTCCCATTTTCTAAGCTGCTTTCAAAATTGATTTCTCCATTGAGTTTATCTACAAATTTTTTAACCATATAAAGACCTATCCCATGGCCTTCGACATTCTGATGAAATCGTTTAAACATAGAAAATACTTCACTGTGTCTATCCTCTGGAATTCCTAAGCCATTATCTTTGATTTGGATGTAAAACCAATCCACATCATTGTAAGTGGAGATTTCTACAATTTTCTTAGGTGCATTAGGATTAGAAAATTTGACAGCGTTGTTCATTAGATTTTCAATCACTTGACTGAGTTTGGAGTGCTTGGTGGAGAATGGTTTACTATGAATAAAGTGGGTTTTTATTTGTACTTCTGATTCTTCAATTTGTGATTGGTGATTTAGTAAAAAATT
>JAGRAA010000402.1 GCA_020435185.1 Bdellovibrionales bacterium
GGGCGCTTAGTTTATCAATATAACTTTAAATATGGTCTCAGAAAGTACGGAGCCACGCAGTTAGAAAATATTTTGGTATATTCAGAAAATAGAAAATTGCAAGATCAGTTTTTATTTAGTTACGAAGAAGAGAATGCTGAGCTGGTAATAAAAAATTTGGCAAACTTCCCCCAGGAAAGATTTGTTCAAAGAAATTCAGGAGTAAAATTTAGGTTTGTTGATTTAAACTCAGATGGCAAGCCTGATTTGCTTTCTGATGATATGGATGTCACGCGTGTACAGTACAATAACGGTGAAATAGGATCAGGAGTTATTTTTTCAGAACCATTTGGACTTAAGGGTTCCGCTTGGCAAAATATCCAGATTCTGGATTGGACTTATTTTATGGATTTAACTGGTGATGGCAAGTTAGACTATGTAAATATGAGTGAAGCTCGAAGTGGGGACTTTCTTGAAAATCTAGGTAATGGTAATTTTTCTGATTATCAAAGTCAGTCGCGATTCTTTGTGCCCTCAAGTCCTAAATTTCAGTTTGTTATAGATGTTAATGGGGATGGTTTACCTGATGTTGCCGACAGAGGTACGGGTAAGTGTTATATAAACCCGGGAGCAGCTGGTCAACATAGTACTTTATCTATGAGGGGATCAAGAGGATTTTTGTATCAAGATCGATTTTACCCAAATGAACTAGGTGTGGTAATTGGAGACTTCAATGGGGACGGTCTTACCGAAATTGGTACCTATGATTTACAAAAAGGGGAGTTTAGTGCCTTGCTAAATGATGGGCTGTGCAGTTGGAAGTCGTACCTTTCGATAAGGTTAAATAAAGAGGATGACCAGTATTTAATGCATGGGTTTGAGCAAGCTATAGAAGCTGGCAAGATGCAAGTGGGTGACTTAAATGGCGATGGTCTAGATGATTTTGTATTAAACTTAGGTGAGAAGTTAATTGGTGTGTTAAATGTTAATGGTAAAATATTGATGGAATACTTTTCAATAGAAAGAACGAGCTGGATCGAAAAAGTACTTATCCATGATATAGATGGGGATGGATTTAACGAAGTTACAATTTGTGATTGGGATAGGTGTGATTATATAGACTTTAATCTAAGCCCCAATACCGGTCGCCTAGTAAGTGTAAAAGAAATAAATGGTGGTGAAATTAACATTGAATATAAAGGCTCGTATGAAGATTTAGATATGAACGGGGAGACCTCCCCTTTTCGAAAAGTATTAGTTAAAAGTATAGCGTATTCTTCTCCATTTAGTATGGATTATAAAAAAGAGTACACTTACAAAAGCTTAAATTTTGATAAGTTTAAGCATAAAATTATTGGGTTTTCCGAAATAAGAGAATATAAATCAAATTCAGGGAAAGAACAAAAAAACTCAATAACCTACTTCAACGATGGCTATCGCACTGATAGTGATGACCTTATCCCTTACGCAATGGGTGGAAAAGTTAAATTATTCGATACATTGGCTGGTGACCGGGTTTATTTTGGTCAAATTTTAAAGCAGGAAAATGGCTACGTACAAACTGAATCAGTTAAAACTACAAAGGAGCAGTATTCACCTAATTTAAGTCTTTTTGAGTACCAAACCCAGTGGTTTGATAAATATGGACGTGTAAATAGGGAAGAGTTTTCAACTGGTTCTGAAAAAGACCACCTAAAATTAGTTGTAAATAATCAAACCAATCACCAAATTGAAGAACGACAAATTGATTTACCGGAAAATATCGAAGATCGATTTAATATAGCGCTGGTAAAAACAAGAGAGTACTTCAATTCAAATGATAAATCTCTATTAGAAGAAACCACAGAATATAGAGATTTAGATCTAGGCACAGTGGCTAGCAAAAAACGCCGCCACAGTGAAGGCCGGTACATAAGCCAACATTTTGACTACCACGATGAATTTAAAACTTTGCCAGTATTAATTTACGACGATAAAGATCAGGTGATTTCTAAAACAGTCTATAGCCCAACGGGACTAAGTGTAAGGGCTCAAATTAATGGCGAGGGTGAAGATGTTTATACCGAATACGATGAAGCCCATGGATTGTTAAAGTTAAAACGAGATGCCAATAATGTGGTCACAAAGATGACTTATGATGAACGTGATAGGCTTTTAACCTCAGAAACCACTAAAAACAACAAATGGCTTTCTGGATTTTATTCAAACCACACAGACTATGTTAAAGAAACCAACACACCAGCAACGAAAACCACAGTTATAAAGATTAATCAACAGGCCTCAAAATATAAGATCGAAAAAGAATTTCAAACTGCTAGTGGAAATGTATTGCAAAAAACCATAACAGGCCCTGAGGGGGTGCCCTATATCACAGATTTATCGCGCTTTGATGGTTTTGGAAGAAGTACTTTAAATTTAAACTTCACCCAAAAGGCTGAAAACTGTACTAGTGTAAAAGATTGTGAGTTTTTAAAAGATCCCTTTGATAGCCATCTAGCCCTAGTAAAAATAAAATACGACAATCGGGATAGGCCAACCGAAAAGTCTAATTTAAAAGAAGGCACCACAGAATTATTGGCCTATGGGTTGTTAAAAGATAACGACGGTGAAGTTGTTAATAGCATTAAGAGCACAGATAAGCTGGGGATGAGTGTGGTAAAAAACTACGCCTATTTAAATAGGCTTAAAAGTACTCAATATCTAGACAGCAACGATCAAATAAAGCAAACTTACGCTTATCAGTACAGCCCTCTTGGGTTTTTAAGTCAAATTCAATTGCCTTCAGGACTCCGAGAGATCGATTACTATGACAGTGGGTTGTTAAAGCAAATTAAAGATCAAAGCTTTGGTCAAATTGACTTTGAATATGATTATCGCGGTCGATTAGATAAAAGAATATGGAACACCACTCATATCACAAAGCTAGATTATGATTTAGCTGATCGAATACTCTTGAAAGAACAATATATATTAGATACTTCGGGTGAAAAATCCCAAGAATACAATGTCACTATAAAATATGGAAATGACTACCAGATTAACAATGTGGGGTTGCCAGAAGTAATAACAACAAAAGATTACCAAAAGCGTTTAAGTTACAACCCTCGTTCTCAAGTTAAAGATTTAACGCAAACTATTTTCAATCAAAGTTATAGTTTGGGTTTTGAATACGATGATCTGGGTCAATTAAAGCAAGAGAGCTTTAACGACGGATTATCGGTGAGTTACAAATATGATAGTTACGGTTATTTAAAAGGTATAGATAACCTTGTTGATGATATTCAGTACGGGTCTTCATTGACCCCAGAGTTAATACGTTTCAGCTCAGGGTTAGTAGTTGGGTATAACAGAAGTAAAGATAAAAACTTGATAGAGCAAATATACGCAAAAAATAAAGACGATGTTTTATTTAATAGAAGTCTAAGGTACAACCAACTAGGTCATTTAGTTAAATTTAATGAAGATCTAATAAACATGGGTTATAGTTACACTCCAGATAGCCTTCATATGCTCTCTGAGTTTACAGATGGTACAGCGAAAAAAGACTTTGATTACGACGATGATGGATTTCAAAAAGATAAGGTGCCAATTTTAGATGAGTTTGGACGAGTAAAAAGAGAGAGCATTACTTATGGGTCCAATGATCGTATAGAGGGAATCAAAACAGCTTCAGGGGAGTACAAATACATCTATGATGAAAACAACCATGTTGTAGGGTGGAGTGGTCCAGAGGCGAGTTATATTAATTTATCGAACACCTATAAGATTAAAGACGACCAGGTACAGATACAGGTTAGGGTAGGCACTATACCTTTGGCTATGGTGACCGAACATAAAACCTATCCAGTAATAGTGGATCAACTCAACAGCCCAGTGGTTTATTTGTCTAAGGGCCAAGTTAAACAAAGGGTGCGCTATAAGCCCTATGGTGAGATTTATGAAGAGGATAGGATCGGGTTAGCAAAACTTGGCTTTGAAAACATCGGTCTTTCGGGGGGAGTGTATGAGCCTCACAGCGGTTTATACAGCTATGGGGTAAGACATTATGATCCCAAAGGTGGCCACTTCACAACGAAGGATCCATTGGGTTTAAAAGATCCCGGTGCCTTTATGGAATCACCATTAGAATATAGGCTAAACAGCTATGCTTTGAATAGCCCATTGGGGTATGTAGATCCGAGTGGTGAGGACGCATATTCGTTCGGACAAAGTGTAAGTTTCCAATTTGGAACTTTTGGGTTCAGTGGGAGCTTGAGTGTAGCTATAACCTTTGAAAATGATGACGCATTATTGCCTTCAGATATTGGTATTGTTGTCTCTGGACAATCTAGGACTTTAACAGCTGCAGGGATTGGGGGAGGAATTGGTTACACCGCTAGCTTTATAGAAGGCGCACAAAGGGTCAAAGATTTGTCCGGATTAGTCGCGGCGCCATTTGTGGATGTTGGACCCTATGGTGGTGGTGCACTAAATTATGATGGGAAAAAAATTAATGGAATTTCAGTTAGCTTGGAGTTACCCGGTGCTCTTTCGTTAGGTGTGGGTTTAGGGTATAGCCACGCATTCGGAGTTCAGGATGTTGCTGATAAGGTGGAGGATATATTAAAATGGCAAAAGTAAGTGCTAAAATTAAAAGAAAGATCATTAAATTGAGAGTTTTAGTGATTTTGTCTATTGTTACGATTTTAATGGGTCTAAAGATTTTAAATTATTTTAATTCTTCAGATTTTTATCAGTACATTTTTCTTTTCATTGTTTTTATTTTTTATGGATTTAAAATTTTTAATAGTTATCATGAGGTTGAAGATACGGTTTGTGAGTCCTGTGGTGAATTGTTTTTTAAATCAGGGAACGATTTTTTATTTAAGAAGCTGGATAAGTGTTGTAAGGAAGGTACGATGTAGAGCCAACTCTGTTTACACATACATGGCCCAAGATTGATAAGCAAAAAGGTTAACTGAACTTACCAAAAGATACCCTGCATCGAAATAATCATTTTTTTATTAAAAGTAACCAAGTGATATACTTAACATAAACTGGCTCACAAAAATGTTGTTATCTTACCCCTCACGCCTCGAAAAGTTTTGT
>JAGRAA010000403.1 GCA_020435185.1 Bdellovibrionales bacterium
ACACTTTGGTGTCCATAGTGCGTTATGCCAGACGAAAATAATGCGGCATGGACACCAAAGTGTGTCCGTACCTAAAGAACAAAGAGCCTTTACAAAAAAAAGCCGAGCGTATTACGCTCGGCTAATCATAGACAAATTTTTATTTACAATCTTATACACATTTTTCTTTAATTTGTTCGAATAGCTTTTTAGCCATCTCTGCTTTATCGGCTTCGCTATAACCAGCGTATTTTTCGTCAATCAAACGTTTCGCAGCGATTTCCATAGCGTTTTCGATTTTTCCTTCACCAATAACATTTTTCAATTTAGCGACGTAATCTTTAAGACCACTTAATGCCGCAGAGTCATTTCCTTCGATGACTTCTAAAGTGTACTTAGAAATTAATCGTGCCACTCTAGCTAACTCACCTTGAACAGCATCCGCATTAGTTTCATAACCTTTTTGCTCATATTTAGATAAAACATCTAAGATCAACTCATTAGATAAATCTAACAATTCTTTTTTCTCTTCGGAAGGACTCTTCTCTAAAGACTTTTTTGCCGCAGCTAAATCACCAAAAATTGCTTCATAAGCATTTTTGCTACCTTCAAGAGAAATAGCCTCAGCTTCCATGGAAGCTTTAAGACCAGAAATTAAACTAGAAGAAAGAAGTTTTTCAGGCAATTTGCTTCCTGATTGACTTTCGAACGCAGCAATTGCTTTTAAAGTTTCTTCTCCACTTTTGCCATTTAACTTTAAAGCTGTAGCAGCAGCACCCATGGATTGAGTAGTTCCTTTTTCGACCAATTCATCTAAGGCTTTTCTGGCCTCTTTAGCAGCTCTTGCTTCTTCTGGTCTTCCGGGTTTACCTGCAAACGCTTGAGATCCGATGAGAAGTGAACTCAACAAGGCAACCTTAATTAATTTTCGCATTCTTTACTCCTTTGTCTATAATTCTTATACTCTCTACAAAAATTGCATCTTTAAAATCATTCAAAGTTCATTTAATTGAATTTAAAGTCTTAAAAACTAAAATTCTGTACAGCACACAAAAAATTAAGCAATATTAGTGCCATCCACTACTCTCTATGAGTGAAAAAGTCATGAGAGCGTATGTAATCTACATATCCTGAAACTTCGGTAAATATACCAGCAATGTTCTTAAATGCTTCTAAAACAATTTGCTTTTGTAAATCTTTCAGCTTTACTTGAGGCTGCGAGGCCTTTAACGCCTCGTTATATCTCTTAACAGCCTGCATAGACTCACAAGTTTTCTTCTCTTTATCGCGCAGAGCCTTCTCTTCAGCTGTCAGGTCCTCATTTTTTTCACTGTCAGGGTCCACCGCAGAGCTACTCACCTCTCCATTGTCTACACCTATAATCTGGCATTTTAACTCTTTTTGTTTTGCTGCCGAATCAACACTCTCTATAGCCTGCTGCTGCATAGACATTACGCTCATAAACTGTTGCATCAATTGCTCATTCTTTTTTTGCTTTTCAATGTAAAACAAATCTCCGCTCTGACTAGCCCTAGGATGACCGGGGTCAAACCCGCTCAATTGGTTGTTTAATGTCCTTAAAACCTGTTGATAGTCTTTATTATGAGGATCCACCAAAGTCGAAAATGCCTTTGCCTGTTCTTCAAATCCAAAAGAGAGATAAAACATCCCTAAGGTATTAAAAACGGCAGCGGTCACCGCTTGATGGTTTGTAATTCCATTTTCATCAAACTTCACCAAGCCTTTGAGCTGTCCTACTAATGCCGTCATATAGGCTCTCACTGTAGTGGCCACGCGATCCGCTTTTTCTCTATCCAACCCATAGGTTAAAACCGGGATTAAAACATCCTCTTGATAAAAATCTAGCTCCAATCGGATAGAGTCTATAATCCCGTAATTGTAATGACGCATGAAAGTTGTTTTTTCAAACTCTTCTTTATCTACTGTCTCTGGCCATAGCTTATCAATCTCTTTGCTGACCGCGTAGTTGTTAGGTCCGTAGATAGTGGGCAAGGTACTATTTTCTAAAATAGAGCGATACATAGCATCGGCATCTCTTAAGTAGCGTTCATAGTAATTTCCGACTTTTCGAGCCCACCAGCCCTTCATCATGGAGTGATTGTCTTTTTCTCGATAGATGTATTTGCTCAACTCAGGATCAATATTATCTAAAATTAAATCAACCATGTGGCTATAATGTTTTCTCTTTACTCTATTTGTCTCTGGATCTTTTTGTTTTACCGTCCAACTCCATAACAACGGATTAGCATATTCTCTTTTTGTACCATCACCTTTGTCCGTCAAGTAAGACCATTGATTGCCTCCGGATAAAGAAGAATTACAAATGTTATAGTCAGTCTCTTCGTTGACTAAGTTCGTAATTCGAGGTCCCCAAAAGTTCATATTAATCCCAGGAATATCTTGAAAACTCGCTAGATTTTTTTCGTCATAAACCATATCCACAGATACCATTGAGTTTACAAATTTTCTGAAAACCTTAATGTCAGTGATGTCAGAGGATAAAAATTCCTGTTTGTGCTGCTTCACAGAAGGTCCACAAGCCATGGTCGACAATAAATACTCGCCATATTTTTTGGTTTCCACTTTCTTATAATGATCTTCTGAATAAATTTGAATATCTTGAGCCTCTAACTCTTTATCGATAAGACTCAAGTAAGCCTCTCCTCTTAACTGAGGTTTTCCTAAGGCCTCATACATAGAGTTCCAAATGCAATAGACTTTTTGGTAATGACCTTCTGAACAAAGTTTTGCTTCGGCTGGGCTTTCATTCACCGCTTTATAAACCATCGCTACACCTTGATCCCAATAACTTTGAATTTCTTCTTTTTCTTTGACCGTCCATTCCCCAACGGCTTTGTCTTTCAATTTATACTTATAACTTAAATGAGCCAATAGCAGTCTTTTAACATACTGTAATCGTTTAGAGAGATAGCTATGGTCTTGACGACTTTCTGTTTTTTCTCCCTCTAAACTGTTCAGTATTTCTAAAGCTAAATCAATATACTGAGCTGCAGATTCTATAGTAATACGTCGGCCATTGATCAAATCGTCTGGTGATTTATTAGAAGCGTCTTTTATAAAAACCACTTCCTTTTGTTCTCTTGGCGAATAATAAACCGAAATGTTCTCTGGTTTTAATTCTGGGCGGTTGTCTGCTTGAGTTTTATCCTCGGGAGGTGAACCAAAAAGTCCTTCTCTGATACTTTCAAGAAAGGTTTTTTTATGAGCTTCATGGGCATCTTTACTACCCGTCTCTTCGACCATTTGTCGATCAGCCTCTTGGATTTTTTTAATATCTTCTTCGGTCTGTGCTTTTTGCATCAATACTTGCTCGCGAACACTAACTTCATTTTCGATCAGCTCTTCTCCAGATTCAGCCTTAGGAGCCATAAACTGACCAAAGTATTTATGCATAAAAGATTGATCTTTAGCTAGACTTTGCTGAGCTCCGTAAACCTTATTGTCTAAATCCAAATAAGGCAGGTACAAGCCCTGAGCCTCTGCCTCTTCTGTGTCTCTGTGAGGGATGGGCGAATAAAACGCAACGTGCTTATCATAAACGGTTTGAGTGGCAATCTCAGAAGGCTTTACTCCCTCTAGATAGTTGAACTTTCTCGGTTTAAATAAATCTACTACTCTTGCTTCTGCTTCTGATAACTCGCCTTGAGGCTTACTTTCAAGATTATTTTTATATTCAGAATAGTCATCCATAAATTTGGAATAAAAATATTCACTGGCTCTGTACCGATTAGACATTTTATCAATAAAAGACGTCCAACTGGCATGAGCCATAGTCGGATTCACCATTAGGAACTCTCGCCAATTTGCCTGATATCTTCCGTAATTATAAACACGGTCGATGAGATGGTCGATTTTATAGCCGCTGTACCCCTCTGGGTTTACTTTTAAGCGGCTTAAATAAGCCTCTTCATTGTATTTGAGTTCATTTGCTTGAGTGATTTCTTTTTTAATCTCTTTTTCTTCATCAGAAATATATCCCGCATGACTATTCGCTTTGAAGACATTTGCCAAAGGAGTCATGATACGATCCCACGCCACAAAGTTAGCAAAAGATAAACTCATTATCCCAAAGGTCAGAATAAAATTCCCTCGAAGCATCTTAAATTTTGCTATGAATCGTCCTGTAGCGCTTTTTTCGAAACCTTCAAAGAATATCCTTATCTTTGGGTTTGCCTTTAAGGTTCCTGTAAACGTAGGAAAGTATTTTCCTCTTTCTATTGGATGAAGATCTCCAATTTTTTTGAAACTATACCATTTAATGCCCGCTTCGGCGCGTGCCGCCTGAGCGTTCAGAAGGCGTATTTGAGCCTCTGTGCCAAGCACTCCCGTCTTAACCAAACCTCTTGCTAAGGAGTTAAAAACTGCAGCAATTCCTCCGGTAATAGCCCACTTAGACAAAGCTGCTGCACCTGCAGCAGGCAAGAGCTTAAATGTAGTATCATATAGCCACGTCAGTGCCGTTTGACCACTTTGAAAGTTATAATAGGCCCGATTACACTCAGTCAGTAAATGATGCTCTTCGTTTTGATCGATTTCCCACTGAATATAATTCATAATCTTAGGGAAGGTACATTGATAAGCTAAGGTTCCCATTTCAACAATAACACTAGAACCAAGGCTGGCCGCCGCCATATTTGGATAAGTGCTCGCTTTTAACAACAAATTTCCTTTAAAACGGCTCATCTGAGAGTCTTTCGTCGCAAATCCCATAACATCAAAGGCTTGCTTCTTTCTGATATAATTGGCTTGAGCTTCACTAAGAATAGAATTGATCGCAATGAACGACATAAAATTAGCAGAACCCGCAATAGAAGTCGTATGCTCAATTTGTGAACTAACCCAAGCTGGATCACTATAACTTCCTGCTGCTACCAATTTATCAATTTCAAAAAACTTTTTGGTAAAGGCTAGAACAGGATTATCCCCTTCTTCTTGAGCCATTTGCTTGGCGGCCGCCTGATAGGATGGATTTTCAAGATCGTTGAAGTAACTCAATTTGTTTGCGCCATAGGCCACCATATTGTTGGCGATATAAAACCCTGCCGAATCGAGCAGAAACCGTTTTCCAACATGCTTGCCCATTCGTTTTGCTTTCGCAAAAAAATTCTTTAACCCTCTTGGACTGGCAGCATCTATCTCAGCAATTGTCGGTGCATTTTGTAGAATTTCGATAGGACCATCTGGAGTCATCTGAATAATGCTTCTATATCGAATTCCGTCTTTTTCATAATACTTAACGTAAGCTCCAGCTCGACTCGCTACTCTCACTTCTCCCTTTGAAACATGATAGTAATCCTCCGGAGAGGCGGCTTGCCCATCGGCCCTTCTTGGGACGTACCCTTGAAGTTCGCGATAGTCTGCAGTGGTAAGGGGACGATAACCTGGAGGGACATTAATTTGACTTAATCTTTGTTGCTTATTTGTTGTGGATTGCAACCGAGGCTGATTCTGAACCCCTTTAATTTGCGATCGATAGTCAACCCCCTTCTGCCCATCAATTCTTGTACGAGCGGGGTTGTTCATGTAATCAGAACGGCTTTGAGCCAACAATAGAGCCGGCTGCGATATTAAAATCATCGCAAAAACCAAAAGTTGGTTCACCAAAATGCATATAACTTTATAAATTTCTCTCATCATAATATTGCCTATTCCTATGCCTTGACCCGTGCAATGGTAGTACCAAATTG
>JAGRAA010000404.1 GCA_020435185.1 Bdellovibrionales bacterium
CTCCACTTTTTAGTTTTGTACTATTTCTCATTACCTTTCTAAGCGTATTCCTTCCTTTTATTCAGCCTCTGTACCTATTTATTTGGCAAACCGTTGATCAATACTTTTTTACCCTTGCCCCTACAGGGATAGAAAGCTCCCTTTCTCAGTGGCCTCAATACTGTCGATGGGGATATCTTTTGTTTTTACATCTTTTGCACTCCAAGAAACGACCCTTTCATGAAAATTAATCATTGTCTTTTAACACTACTCTTATTAACTCCCGAAAATCTGTCATTAGCTTCATGGAAAGAATTAATCATTTGGAACGTAGGTCAAGGCTTGTGGGTGACCTTGGTGACAGAACAAGCTTGTCACCATATGGACATGGGTGGAGAGAAAAATGTCATCAAAGATGTTTTAAAAGTCTGCAAAAACAAAGCTCATACCTTAAGTCTTTCTCATGGAGACTGGGATCATTTAAATTTTGTTAAAATAAATAAAAATAAATTGCCCAAACTTTGCCTTCTCCATCCCCCTCAATCTTCTTCAGATAAAATAAAAAAAATTGTGTCCTCTTCAGGTTTATCCCTATGTGTAAAAGCAAATCACCGTAATTCCGTTAAACCCTTTCAAGCCTTTTATCCTTTTTTTGCAACTCCCAATGAAAACGCAAAATCACTTTTATTTTATACAAAAAAATGGTTAAACCCCGGAGACTCTGAAAAAGCCCAAGAGCGCCTCTGGGCAGACAAAATCCCTTTACAATATATTGAAATACTTATTCTGGGGCATCACGGCAGCAAAACCAGTACTAGCAATTATCTTCTTAAGCATCTAAAAAATTTAAGAATCGCCCTATCCAGTAGTAGAAAATCAAAATACGGCCACCCCCATGAAACTGTACAACACCGTCTGAAGAAAAAGAAAGTGCCCCTGATTCGAACAGAAATCTGGGGCCATATTAAAATTAGATTTTGAAGGGTTTATAATCCATTTGAAGATCATCAGCTACCGGCTTGTAACAAACGCTTCCATTGTAAACATTTACTCCGTTTAACAACATTGGCTCATGAGCAACAGCGTCTTCTAATCCCATTTGAGCAATCATAGATCCATATCTCATCGTAGCATTAGTCAATGCATAAGTGGAAGTTCGCGCAACCACTCCCGGCATATTCGGCACACAATAATGTATAACTCCATCGACTTTATAAGTAGGTTCAGCATGACTTGTTGGACGACAAGTTTCGATACATCCTCCCTGATCCACGGCTACATCAACAACAACACTCCCTTCTCCCATAGAAGAAACCATTTCTTTAGTCACCAACGTGGGAGCCTTATGTCCTGCTAAAAGAACTCCGCCAATAAGTAAATCAGACTCTGCAACCGCTGTTTCAATATTCACAACATTAGAATACAATGTTCTTACACGACCTTGAAAAACGTCATCCAAGTACTCTAAACGAGAATGGTTTACGTCCATAATAGTCACTTCGGCACCGAGCCCTACAGCCATTTTTGCAGCATTAATTCCAACGACGCCACCACCAATAATAGTCACGCGTCCTCTTTGAACCCCAGTAACACCGCCCAACAAAATTCCTTTTCCACCATGATCTTTTTGCAAATAATAGGCCCCAATTTGAGTAGCCATTCTTCCAGCCACTTCACTCATAGGTACCAAAAGAGGTAAATGACCATCTTTGGCTTGAATGGTCTCATAGGCAACGGCCTTTACTTTTCTTTCACAAAGAGTTTTGGTTAATTTAGGTTCTGCAGCTAAATGTAAATAAGTGTATAAAATTTGATTTTCTTTTAACAAATCATACTCATCAGGCAATGGCTCTTTAACCTTAATAATCATCTCCG
>JAGRAA010000405.1 GCA_020435185.1 Bdellovibrionales bacterium
ATGAAAAACTCTAAGTTTAAATTATCTATATTAATGATGGTGATGGTGCTAACTGGGCTTGTTGGGTGCCAGAAAAGAGATAGAAAGACTTCAGTACGACATTCTGGAGAGGGAGTCTCTGAGACTCTAACGGATCCACAAAGACAGCAGGTGGCTAGCGGAACATGTAGTGTTTCTGGCAATAGTGAGCTCAATGGGTTTGTTTATGAGAATTCCAGTTATTCGGGACAATTTCAAAATAAAGTCTATAAATTGTTAACAGCCATGGGTGACCCTAATGCATCTATTGATGATGGTGGATTAGAACTAGGAAGTGTTAACGGACTTTGTTCATCCAATGATCGATCTGGAATTCGTTTTATGGGGAACATAAATACGGATACTGATGGAGTGAGCTTAAGTCAGCAAAACTATGCCTCTATTATAAACTCAGAGCTAGTTATAGTGATCTTCGACTCTACTTCTATAGAACAAAATATACCAGGAATATCAATCGGTGGAACCAGTAAAACACGAGTTTATGGGAAGATTGAAGGAAACAACCTCGTTCAAGTCACGATGGAATGGGAAAACGGCGATATCGTCCTGGATGGATGGTTTACTGGTCAGAATTATGAAGGAACCGTTTATTTTAAAAACTTGGTTCATTATGATGGACGTCAACCAGATTCAAACTGGGATGTGTTAGGAAGCTTTAAAGTTCCTGCCTGCAGCTTTTTTAAATGTAAATAATTTTTTTGAAATTTTATACTCCTTTACTTTTCTCCCCCCTCCCCCCCAAAAGAGAAGAGTAAAGGAGTTTTTTTTTGATTATTTTTTAAGCACCTCTTATGTGCTGGACAAGCATTTGTGATCCGGCTAGTTTAACTTTCGTATGCAAGAGAATTACCGTTTTAGTCAACAAATGCTTCAGGCCTTAGCTGGAGGCTTGTCCATAATAGATTTTCCTCGTTTAAGGATTCATAATATCGAACAGGCTTATCAGTTTATCCGAGCCTATGGCTATGATCCCTCTGATGAGGCGGATTTAAAAAAAATTTGGCTTTATCATTCTCGAGCGGTGACCTATATAAGATCTTATCTTGTTCGGGAAGGAGAAGAGATTCCTGCTGAAGTCGGTGATCCAAATACACTTAAAGAAATAGCCTTTCTATTTATTTATGCGAGTACAAAAGATAATAAAAGATATGGGATTCAGTATTGGGCTTGTGCGGTTTTAAGGGTAATGCATGTGTTGGCTCATTTGGAGAACGATTTGTTCACCAAATACTCCAAAGATATTCAGAAGCAGATTCTGGCTCCCTTTAATCAATTTGTTGCTTCTGATCCGATTCAAGGAACACTCTTAAAGAATATTGAAACTGGTGAATGCATCGAGATTAAAAAGTTTGAGACAAAAAGTTTTAAGAAATCTGATAGTAGCATTACAAAACTGTTGGCCAAAAAAGAAGCTGTCGCTTTACGTATTTTGGATAAAGTGGGAGTTCGAATCGTTACTAAGAGTGTCTTTGACTGTTATAAGGTCATGAGGTTTTTGGTGGATAACCATGTTATAAATGTCGCCAATATTATACAAAGCGAGAGTTTAAACTCAATTTATCCCATAGATTCATTTTTACAAGT
>JAGRAA010000011.1 GCA_020435185.1 Bdellovibrionales bacterium
CGTAGACCACGTGCAACAACTTTAGCACCTCGGTCGTGTCCATCTAGTCCTGGCTTTGCGATTAAAACTCGTATAATATTAGTCACGCTTTACAACATATAAGCAGCCGATAAATAAGTAAATAAAAAAAGGAGTTTCCATGTCACATCTTCCACTGACAACTTTATCTGAAGATGAAAAAGCCTTTCGCGAAGCTATAAGGGAGTTTTCGTTGTCTGAGATTAAACCTTTGGTTCGGCAAATGGATCTCGATGCAAAGATGAACCCTGATCTCGTCAAAAAGCTTTTCGAAATGGGTTTAATGGGGATTGAAAGTCCTGAAAAATATGGTGGAGCAGAGAGTTCCTTTACGATGGCTTGTTTGGCTGTAGAAGAATTGGCTCGAGTAGACGGCTCGGTGAGCGTACTTGTTGATGTTCAAAATACCTTAGTGACAAATGCCTTTGTGAACTTTGCTAATTCTGCTCAACAAGAAAAATATATGCCGCAATTGGCGCAAGAAAAAGTGGGAGCCTATGCTTTAAGTGAATCGGTGAGTGGCTCAGACGCTTTTGCTCTTAAATTAAGAGGTGAGAAGAAGGGCGATAAATATGTATTAAATGGTCATAAGCTTTGGATCACTAATGCTGGAGAAGCTGAAATCTTTTTGGTGTTTGCCAATATAGATCCAGAAAAAGGTTATAAAGGGATCACAGGCTTTATCGTTGAAAAATCCATGTCTGGTTTTTCGGTAGGAAAGAAAGAAGAAAAATTAGGAATACGGGCTAGTTCCACTTGTGAACTCATATTTGAAAATTGCGAAGTGCCAGAGGAAAATGTCATTGGAGAAGTGGGAAAAGGATATAAAATTGCCATTGAAACTTTGAATGAAGGAAGAATCGGTATTGGTGCTCAGATGCTAGGGATTGCTCAAGGAGCTTATGACGCAGCATTAGAGTATACAAAAACAAGAGAGCAATTTGGTAAAGCTATTGCGCAATTTCAGGGAGTTCAATTTCAATTGGCTGAGATGAGAACGCAAATAGAGGCTGCTCGGCTGATGGTTTATAATGCAGCACGATTAAAAGATGCGAAGCAAGATTTTATTCTTCAAGCGGCTATGGCCAAGTTAATGGCCTCTCAAGTGGCTGAAAGAGTCACTTCACGGGCTGTAGATCTTTTTGGCGGCAATGGATTTACCAATGAGTATCCGGTAGAAAAGTTTTTTAGAGATGCAAAAATTGGTCAAATTTATGAGGGTACGACCAATATGCAGCTGCAGACTATAGCTAAGGCAGAATTGGCCCGCTAAAAGAGGGCTAGTAGTTCGTTGAATTAATTTTTTCTGTGTTGCTGCGCCCTCGAAGTACGCTTTTAGTACGTCTTCGGGCTTGCGCCGTGAAAAAATTAATTCAACGGACTACTAGCTTCTAAAAAACAAATGAGGTGCCTACAAGAAATGAAAATATTTGTAGGCTTTTCTCAATTCTTATTACTTGTTGGCCGGTTTGTTGAGTGCTCTGTCCTTGACCGCCAGTATAAAACCCTCCAAGGGTTATCGTAGTTTTATCGCTGGTGTAAATGGCAAAATTGGTGCTAAAGCCCCACATGTCTATATGATCACCATATCTTTGATTATTAGGATTATCGGGAATTCTGGGTTGTGAGGAGTAGTTGGTAAATAAACCAAGTCGTAAAGCTAACCAATCACGAAGATACTCTTCGTAGCCGAGGTTGATATTCCAAGTTTCTCGGTGCTGAATGAAGTCTGAAATAGAGGGGTCAATCAAATCATAATAGCTTTCGGTTCCATAAAAAGAGATGTCGAGACTATAAGTTTTTCTGTCTACGTCTTTAAAGCCTAAGCCGATTGTGGTCTTGCTGGGGATACGAGTGGATGAGGGGATGTTAAACTCTGCCACCGCGGCGTTGGTAGAGCCGTTGGTATCGATCTGTGTTTTAAAGTACGTTCCCGTACCATCGATGGGGAGAGAAGAAAATCTATGGCTAAATCCAAAACTCCATTGGGGGTTGAGTTGGGTGTAGTAGCCGAGAATATAAATCAATGAATTTTGACTAAGGGACTTGTCTTCGGTGGTGATGCTAGTGACAGAGCCATTTAAGCTCTTATCAGAGACCGAGCGAGAGAGTCCTCGCAGAGTATAGTACATGGTTAAGCCGAGTGCGCTTTTTTCAGAGATATTCAGAGCCACACTGCCGCCAATCCAAAGAGATTCATCTCGTAAATTCAAAAAAGAATTCGTGTCATTTGTGGTGCTTACGATATCTCCGTTGTAAATATCAAAGTCCGGAAATATTATAGAAAGTCCTAGAGCGAAGTTTCCGAAGCTATACACTGTTCCGCTACTTGCAGGGATCGATGAAATTCGACCACGGTTAATTCGTAAAGGTGCGGCAAGAAGGCTTTCAGGCTCTCCAAACTTTACGTCATATTTGGCATAGACGTTGGCTGCGGCACTAAATGTCGACTGGCCAGATCGAGCAAGGGCTGCGGGATTGTAAAATGAGGACCCCGAAGGGTCACCGGTGAGTGCCGTAAAGGCTCCTCCCATCCCTGCGGCACGGTCGCCAATGAGAATGGTATTGTAGTTGGAAAATGCTGCCCAGGATAAAGAAGTATTCGAAAGAACAAAAATTAAAATAAAAAGCGCTTTTTTCATGATGAGATGAAGTGTATAACACATAGTTATGAACATCAATAATCTCACTGAAATTGGATTTAAGCTCGCTATTATGTATGTGCCTTTTTTGTTTGCACTTTGTTTTCATGAATTTGCTCATGGATATGTAGCAAAAATGAAAGGAGATAACACCGCTCAACTCATGGGCCGATTGACCTTAAATCCTTTAGCTCATATGGATTTTATCGGAACTTTTTTGCTTCCGGTGTTTGCGATAGTGACGGGAATTCCCTATTTTTTCGGTTGGGCAAAGCCTGTTCCGGTGAATCCAAGAAATCTTTCCAATGAAAAAAACGATATGTTTTGGATAGCTCTTGCGGGGCCTCTTTCCAATGTATTTTTGGCCGTCGTTGCGGTGGGGATTATGTTTTTATTTAAAGGCGCAGATGTGGAAACTCGATCCATGGTGAATAATTTTATGAGTTTCTTTTTTGTCATAAATCTATTTTTGGCGGTTTTTAATATGCTCCCACTCCACCCCTTGGATGGAGGAAAAGTCATTGCGCGCTTTTTGCCTTACAAGACCAATCGTTGGCTTGAAGAAAATTCTCAAGTCCTTAATTTTGCATTGATTATATTGATCCTTTCGGGTGGGTTTAGAATTATTTCTGGCCCCGTGCTTGGGTTTAGCTATAAGGTTTTCGCACTGGTGGGCGCCGCTTAACACCGTGTATCATAAAATTTGGTAACTATAGAAAACTTGCCCCTTTGGTCTAGTGTTGATTCAATGGAATAAAGAGGATTTATGAGCGTACATATACAATTAGATCGGTTTGAAGGCCCTTTAGGTTTGCTTCTTTATTTGATTCGTAAAGATGAGATGGATATTTTTGATATAGATATTCACCGGATTACAGAACAGTATTTAGAATATGTAAAAACCATGAAGGAACTCAATTTAGAGGTGGCTGGCGAATTTGTAGCCATGGCAGCGACTTTAATTCACATTAAATCCAAAATGCTTTTACCTAATTATGATGAAAACGGAGAAGAAGAAGAGACTCTTGATCCTCGCAAAGAATTGGTGCAAAGACTCTTAGAGTACCAAAAATTTCAGGAAGTCTCGCAGAAGCTTTATGATCGCCCACTGCTTGATAGGGATGTTTATTCCAGGGGTGAAAAATTAGATTTAAGTAAAGCCGATGTTGAAGAGGAAATTGTATTAGAAGAGAATCCTTTATTCTCTTTGATCAAAGCCTACCGTTGGGCCGTTAAGAATATGAAAAAGGGTAAACATAGGGTTGTAACCGAGCTTCAATCTATTGCAGAAAGAATATCTGAGTTCAGGCATCGTTTAGTGGTGGGCAGAAGAACACGCTTTAATGAACTGTTAGATCATGCAAAGTTAAGAGAGAACGAAGGCATGGTGGGTCATGTTTTGATCACATTTTTATCTTTATTAGAACTAGGTAAAATGGGATTTGTGAGTCTATTTCAAAGCGAGCCCTGTGGAGAAATTCACGTTCAAGCTAAGTCACAGATTGATGAAGGCGTTATCGATAGCGCTAGAAATTTTGAAGTGGATTATTCCTATAAGGTAGAAGAAGTTTCGGTTGAAGAGGAAGAAGAGATACTAGATTTAAACCAATTAGAGTTAGAGGCTGATGGAGCGTTATCGTGAGTGAAGATCAAGATATAAAAGAACAACAAGAAAATTTTGCATTAGACTCGTTAGAGGCAGAAGAATATTTAGAGCAGGAGCAGTTCGATGAGGTTGAAGCTTTAGAGGCTTCTGAAGAGGAAGAAGCTCTGCTGGCGGCATCTACACAAGAAGATGCTTTCGTAGAATTGCATGGCGCTGTGGCTGAACTGGATAGCGAAGAAGAAGAGGCTGACGATTTAGATCAACATCAAGAAGTAGATTTAGAAAATACAGAGTTAGCGGAATATGAATCTGGTGAAGTAGAGCAATTAGAGTTTTTAGATACAGAAGAAATTAGTTCTGTGGTCGAAAGCGTATTGTTTGCTAATAATAAACCTATTAGTTTTAAAACTATCAAAGAGTGTTTTAAGGGAACTCAAGTTAAAACCAGTCAAATTAAGAAAGCCATAGAACAGCTTAAAATGGACTATGCGAATCCATTTCGAGGATTTACTCTTGAAGAAGTGACTAACGGTTATCAGTTGAGAACGAAAATGGATAATCTCAAATTTCTAAAAGGCCAAGTTAAGAAAAAGAGCTTTAAGCTTTCTGGGCCAGCCTTAGAGGTGTTATCTATTGTCGCCTACAAACAACCTTGTATTAAACATGATGTTGATGAAATTCGCGGAGTCGAGTCAGGGCACTTGGTAAGAGGTTTGTTAGAGCGAGGTTTATTGGCTTTTGCTGGTAAGAGCGAACTGCCTGGTAAGCCAATGTATTATGCAACAACGAAAAAGTTTTTGGAGATCTTTGGTCTACGAAATTTAACCGAACTCCCGAGCTTGTCTGAGATTGATGATCTTATTCCTGATGGCATAGGAGACGAAATGGATAAAAAAGAGACTTTGGGTGAGGTTGCTGAAAACCTTGATCAAGGAGAGGCCATTTCTTACTCTTCTGGAGAAGAGGAGTTAGAGGATATTAATGCGGCTTTGTCTGATATTTCAGTAACCACTGACTTCTTTGAGCAAGAAAAAGTCAGAATCCGTGAAGAGCGTGATCGCATGCGTGCAGAAGATATTCAGCAGGCTCTAGATCTTGAAGAAGAGGTCGATGAAAAAGACATTAAGTGGTTGGAGCGCTTTAATAAGGCTGAAGAAGAAAAGCTGGCTTTACAAAAAGCGAAGGATGAAAAAGAAGGGGTAGAGGAAAACCAAGAATTAGAAGAGGATTCAACGAAAGAATCTGATGCTGAGGTCTTACTTGTTGACGATTCTTCAGCCGAAGTTGTTGACGAGATGAACCTTAAAAGTGAGATTATTGTAGAAGAAAGTTCTTCACCTCAAAAAACAGAAAAACAAATCCAGGCTGACCTTGATGTTTGGATGGAAGATTGAATAAAAACATAAAGCAGGGATTGCTTTCTGTATTTATTATTTATCACTTGGCCGCAGTCATAGTGGTGCCAAATTACAATTCAATTTTGGGTGACTTGATTGGTAGCTATTTTATCAAATATATGAATAGTTTGTCGTTATCGACTCCCTGGCAGTTTTTTTCTCCAGATCCCAGCGTAAAAGTATTTTGGGAATACACCTTAGATTTAACCGATGATCAGCAGGATGGTGCAGGTGAAGATCAGAAGGTGAACGATGAAATCATTACGCAAGAGATGCAGATCTATAGATGGCCTCCTAAAGAGTCGCAAGGTTTTTATAGAGTTAGTTTTTATAGAAAAATGTATCAAAGCAGGATTACTTCGATGCCTGAAGAAAACTTTCAAAATCTATTTATTTACTGGCTTTGTAAAAAACATCCTCATGCCTATGGCATAAATATCAGAACAAGATGGATTGGTCATCCTAGTTTAGATTCAAACCGTTTAAGTGAAGTCATTGAAAGTTTAAAAAAACAGAGAGAAAAAGAATTAGAGGTAGATTGGCCTTTTAAGAATTATTCCTGCAATAGAAATCAAAAATCATCAGAGGAATCATGAAAATAGGGGCTTATAAAATTAGCGATTTTTATAAAAAATGGTGCGAGTTTTGGTTTGCTCCCCAAGATTTACTGACTATTTCGATGGTGCGTTTTTTTGTGTTTACGCTGATGTTTATCCTCTATATTGAAAGACAAATTAATATTGAGACTTATTATTTTGATGGAGGATTTGTACCCTTAAGGCACGTTCAAGACTTAGCTTTCTCTTATTTTAAAGATCGAATTTGGTACTATCCAGCCTCAGACACCTGGTCTTTTTATTTACACCTGTCTTTTTTGGGACTTCTTTTGTTAATTGCCTTAGGAGTAGGGGGAAGAAAAATAACTTGGGCAGCTCTCCTTCTTCATGTCTCGTTTTTACAAAGAAATTTGGCGATCAATTACGGGGTGGACTTGTACAATACTTTTTGGTTATTTTACTTTAGTTTTATTCAGTCAGATCAGCAGTTATCGATTCTTAATAAATTTAGAAAAGTTACACCTATAGTTTACTCAGATATGCTAACCTCAATGGGTATTCGTTTGATGCAAATTCAACTGGTTGTTGCTTATGTGTATGCGGGTATAGAGAAACTTAAGGGTGGAACTTGGTGGAGTGGGGTAGCTTTATGGCAAGTTATGGCCAATCAGCAAATCACTCCTTATGATTTTGGCTTTTTAAAGTATTTCCCTCTTGTCGTGGTTGGAATAACCTATATGACCTTGATCTATGAGATTTACTCTCCTGTAGGATTTTTTTCATCGAAATTTCGTCCTATCTTTGTTGTAGGAGGTATTTTATTTCATTTTGTTATTGCCTTAACCATGGGGATATACTTTTTCGGCTTTATTTTGGCGGCATCCCTTTTGGTCTTTGTGAGCCCAGATTGGTTTAGAAAAGTCATGAAGCGCCCTTTATAGGTGGAAGTTATGGGTTCTATTAGTATATATAAATGCCGACGAAATAAACTTCTATTGTTAAAATCTTTTTTGACCCTCGATTAAAAATGATCTTTTATCCCTAATACAGGGGGGGGATTATGGGATTTTTGGAGAAATCTAGTCTTTATGACATCAGATCGAGTTTTAGAGATAGCATCAGACGTGTAATTAAGAGGGGTTTTCTTGTCCTAGTTTATTGTAGCGGATATTTGGGGGTGTTGCCTCAAGGTCAAACTGAGGCTCTGGTGTCCAGAGAAATATTAGGAGGTTTGTCGACCGGAAAAAGCATTGTTTTAGAGGGAACGCTGAAACAAAGAGAAAGACTTAGACGGTGGATACAGCAAATTAATCTTGTTCCCATTGGTGAAGAGACGTTGTCGGCTATAGATAGCAGTAATCATCAAGTTTTAGTAAGGCATTCTGTGGATCGGCTGATAGTAGCTGGAGCAACCCTAGCTCCACTAAGTTTTAATTTAACAAATGGAGTGGGAGTAGACGTTGAAATTTTATTTGATTGTCGAATTCCAGATTCTGGCAGTCATATAGTCGAAGGAACCGATGGGAGATGGATAGAGTTTACTGCCGTAGAAAATTTGTTTCATGAGCTTTCGCATGCGAGGCATAAAGCGACAGGGAATTGGAGATCTTTTGATTCTGAAGGGCAAGCTATAGAAGATGAAAATATTTTTCGTCAGCAAATGGCTTCAATGAAAGGAATCGCTCCTGTGGCACTCAGAGGATCCACTGAAGGAGAACAAATATGGTTTCCTGATAGTATAGATCTTGCGATGGCTAATCAGTAGCTTGGTTTATTTCATTGAGCCTACGGTATATGGACTCAGCAATTTGTATTCCGTCGCAAGCTGCAGAAGTAATTCCGCCTGCGTATCCAGCTCCTTCGCCACAGGGGTAAAGTCCTGAATGGGAAAGACTGGCGAAAGTTTTTTTGCCACGTGGAATTCTTAAAGGAGAAGAAGTTCTACTTTCCACTCCTATAAGCAAAGCCTCTGGGGTAACAAAGCCTTTCATTTTTTTTTCAAAATCAAGAAACCCTTTTTTTAACTCTCGAGCAATGAAAGAGGGCAAGAGTTGATTGAAGTCCACAGAAATGACTCCCGATGGGCAGGAAGATTTTGGAAGGTTTTCACTTCTTTTTCCATTTAAAAAATCTATCATTTTTTGGGCAGGAAGTTGTTTGGTTCCGCCGGCTTGTTGAACAAACTCAAAAGCTCTTTCTTCGAGTTGCTTTTGTTTTTCTAGTCCATAGAAAAGGGGTTTGTCTGGAGAGTTTTTTATTGTGACAACGACAGCTGAATTGGCGTGAGGGGAATTTCTTTTATAATTACTCATGCCATTGCAAACGAGTCCTGAAGGATCAGTTCCACTAGATAAAACATAGCCTCCAGGGCACATGCAAAAGCTGTAAATCCCGACTTCACTTTTATGATCATGATAAGCGAGTTTATAGTTGGCTGCAGAAAGTTTAGGATGTTTATAGTGTTCTCTGTATTGAATTTTATTAATGGCTTCTTGAGAGTGTTCAACTCTTAATCCCATGGCAAAGTCTTTGTTTTCGAGCGTTATCCCTTGTTCATGAAGCGTGAAAAAAATATCTCTCGCTGAATGTCCTGTGGCTAATATGTTGTAGGGAGAAAGAAATTCTTGGTTTTTTGCTATTACGCCGATTGCACTATGACCTTCAATGAGGAGTTTTTCTACGGGATGATCAAATAGAATTTCTCCACCCAGTTGAGCAATATATTCTCTGAGCTTTGGAATAATTCTTCGAATTTTATCAGATCCAACATGTGGGTTAGCCAAATAGGTAATCTCTTGAGGGGCTCCAAATTCGACTAATTTATGCATGACATAACTTATATGGGGAGATTTTATCCGAGTAATGAGTTTTCCGTCAGAATATAAACCAGCCCCTCCTTCGCCAAAACACACATTATTGTGTGCGTTGAGCTCACCATATCGCCAAAATCGGGTGATGTGTTTTAAGCGTTGTTCGGTTTGGCTTCCTCGCTCAAAAAGGCGGCAGGGAATTCCTCGTTCTAATAGCCGTATAGCCGCAAACAGCCCTCCAGGACCGGCCCCTATAATGTTCACTAGATCATGAGGAGGAGAAGAAATTTTTTCTAAGGAGAATTGAGGGGCGGGTATAGACTCATCTTGAGAGAAAACTTCTATGGAGAACACAAAATGAGGTTTTCCTTTTTTTCTAGCGTCGATGGACTGTTTAAGGATGTGAAAGTCATGTAATTGTGGTTCTAATAAGAGAAGTTTTTCACGAAGATCTTCATCTAACTCTACTTTCAAATCTTTAAATATTTTGCTCATAATCTAGAAGTAGCATAAGATGTGAGGCCATGAATACAGTTTTATTTTCAATTTTCATCCGAATTTTGCCCAAAAAGTTGGTGAGTTATGTGGTAGGCCATCTCACGCAAATTCGCAGGCCTAAGTTTTTGGTTTTGGCGGTGATGAAGTGGTTTGTAGCTCACTATAAGATTGATATGAGCGAAGCAGAAAAGCCGTTTGAGGAGTATTTTTGTTTAAACGATCTATTCACGAGAAAACTGAAGCCGGGAGTGCGTCCCGTTGAGGGGGATTTTGTTCATCCCGCCGATTCTGAGTTAACTCAAGCTGGAGAAATAACGAAAACGGGTGGGGGAAGCTTTTTAATTCAGGCGAAAGGATTTCAATACACTCTTGAGGGATTATTAAACAGTCGTGATGTCGATGATTTTGATGGCGGACATTATGCTACTTATTATTTGTGTCCTACGGACTATCATCGTGTTCATAGTCCGGTGACGGGAAAGATTGTGGGCTATAGCTATAATCCGGGTTTTCTCTGGCCTGTGAATGAGTGGAGCGTGGGAAATATTAAAAATCTCTTTGCAATTAATGAGAGGATCACCGTTTGGATAGAACGCAAAAGTTCTGACGGGACTTTGCAGAAGGTGGCTTTAACCATGGTTGGAGCTACAAATGTAGGTAAAATGAGCCTCAGTTTTGAGTCAGGATTATTCTCTAATTCTATATTTAAAAGATTTTCTGCTCGAAAAAAATACTCTGAAGGAATTCCCATAAAAGCAGGTGAAGAGATTGGGATTTTTCATTTGGGAAGTACGGTTATTATGGCCTACAGCCGTAATTTTCCGATGGATAATCCAAAGCTTGGAAAAGTTAAAGTGGGCGAAAAGATCGGGTCTTCTGTGCTGTCTTGAAGTGGATAAACTGACTCGTTGTGAACTTTCCAAAGTTATACTTTGGAAAGTACCGACCGAAATACAGATTTCTATTTAAAAATAAAATAGTTAGAGGTCGGAGGAGTACGATTTATCAACATTTTTGTGAGTCAGTTTACAAAATCTAAGTTATTTTATATATTTGGCTTTTGAGCAAGATAGAAACGGAGACTGTTTATTCTCCGTCTCCGCCGTCATCTCCAATGGCTTCAACGGGGCACCCTTCCATAGCTTCTATGCATTGTTCGATCTCTTCGTCGGAGATGGGTTGTTTGCCAACGAAGGAGTGGCCATCGTTCTCATCCATATAAAAATTATTGGGAGCGCTCATGACACAGGCGTCACAGGCAATACACTCTTTATCAACGTAAAATTTACCGGGTTTGTTGTCTTCAAATTTATTTGTTTTGTCTGCCATAGTTTTTTGGTTGTAACCTATTTTTTAGAGAAGTGCATCTCTTAGTCGAAAAAATATTGTTATTTACCTTAAAATGAGACAATTTGGTCGTATATTTAAGGTTTTATAAAGATCACTTTGAGGTCTATGAACAAAAAGACAAGACCTCGGTGTCATTAGGTAAGTACTAATTTCTGAAGCAATAAGGGCCATAGATGGAAAAGAACAGAAGAACATTCGCCATTATTTCTCATCCCGATGCGGGGAAGACCACGATTACTGAAAAGATTTTATTTCATGGAGGAGTCATTCGTGAAACGGGCGAAGTTAAAGGGAAAGAGGGGACTAAAGCCGCAACCTCTGACTGGATGAGCATGGAGCAGGAGCGTGGAGTTTCGATTACCTCCAGTGTAATGCAGTTTGACTACAATCAATTACGGGTCAATTTATTAGATACACCAGGCCATAAAGACTTTGGTGAGGATACGTATAGAACGCTCATTGCCGCAGATTCTGCAGCTATGCTTATAGATGCAGCAAAAGGGGTCGAGAAACAAACACGAAAACTGTATGAAGTTTGTAAATTACGACGAATGCCCATTTTTACCTTCGCAAATAAAATGGACCGAGAGGGAAAGGATCCCTTAGAGCTCATTGACGATGTTGAAAATACCTTAGGAATTCGGTGTGTTCCTATTACATGGCCTTTAGGAATGGGTGATCGGTTTAAAGGACTCTACCACCTTTATGAACAAAAATTATATGTCTTCACTCGAGGAACAGTTGAGCCGGAAGTTTTAGAAATGAAAGATTTTAAAGACTCCAGAATTGCCTCACTTGTGGATGAAGATGTCTATGAAAAATTTGTCGAGGATATCGAGTTGATGTCATTAACCTTAGGGGATTTTACTAAAGAAGAATTTTTAGCAGGGAAACTGTCTCCTTTAACTTTTGGATCGGCAAAGCTTAACTGGGGTGTAGATCTATTTTTAAATCTTTTTACAGAACATGCTCCTGGGCCGTCGGCAAGAGAATCTGATATGGGAGCAATTGATCCTTATGATAAAGAATTTTCTGGATTTGTTTTTAAGATTCAAGCCAATATGGATAAAAATCATCGGGATAGAGTGGCCTTTCTACGAGTATGCTCAGGTGAGTTTAAACGGGGGATGAAGGTAAAACATCAGCGTTTGGGTAGAGATCTTCGTTTGGCTTATGCTAATCAGTTTATGGCTCAGGACAGAGACACTGTAGACATTGCCTATGCGGGAGATATTGTAGGTTTGGTAGATACCGGAAACTTTCAGATTGGAGATACCATCACTGGAGGTAAAAGTTTTAAATATCCACCGTTACCTAGTTTTGCTCCTGAGAAGTTTGCAAGACTGTCTATTAAAGATCCATTAAAGAGAAAGCAGCTGCAAAAGGGTGTGCGTGAGCTCTCAGAAGAGGGAGCCGTTCAGGTGTTTATTGACCCCTTGGTTGGTGAACAAGACCCCGTGCTTGGGGTGGTCGGAGAATTGCAGTTTGATGTTTTGCTGTATCGACTTAACGATGAATATCGACTGGATGTGAAACTAGAAAAATTGCCGCTGTCAGTGGCGCGTTGGCCTCGCGATGAAAATGGCGAGCCAGTGCGAGAGGGTTTAAAGGGCAACGCAAAAATCTATCAAGACGTAAGTGGTCGACCCGTGGTGCTTCTTGAGCGAGAGTGGGATTTGCGCTGGTTGACCAAAGAGAACCCAGGGGTGGAATTTCATATCACTGGTGGCTAGCTGAAGTGCCCTGTGTCGGTAAAAAAACTGTGACCCATAAGAGGTCCTTAAGAGGGAAGCGTGGATTTACAAAAAACACATTTAATTGTCGGGATATCTGGGGGTAGTGCTTCAGGGAAGACCACGTTTGCCCGTGAATTAAAACGAGTGCTTGGCGAAAAACTTTGCGCCATTGTTTACCAGGACTCCTACTATTTGGATCATGGAAAGCTCGTTGTAAAATGTGGCGAAGATATTAACTTTGATCATCCAGATGCCATTGAGTTTTCGCTTTTAGCTCAGCATTTAAAATTTTTGCGGCAGGGGCACTCTGTGCCGGTCCCTGATTATGATTTTGTCACCCACACGCGTAAGGCTGACTTTCAAGTGCAAGTGCCAAAGCCAGTTATATTAATCGATGGGATTCTTATTTTGAGCCGGCCCGAAATCAGGGAGCTATTAGATTATAGTATTTTTATTAAGACCACTGAAGAAGTACGCTTTAAAAGGCGGCTTGCGCGCGACGTGGCCGAGCGCGGACGAACACCAGAAGGGGTTTCTCGGCAATTTGAAAAGTATGTAAAGCCCATGCATGACCTCTTTGTGGAACCATCACAGCAGTATGCCGACAAGGTGTTTCGTGGGGAGGGCAGTATGCGAGGGCCCCTCATAGAAACATTAGAACTCTTTGGTTATTCCTCTCGGGTGGAAGTGCCAAAGGGCGTTTAAACTCCTCCGTCTGACATGGCTCGCATCCACTCATCACTCGGAGAGACAAGGCTTCGTTTTCTCATGTCGAACAGACCCATAGTGAAAGTGGCTGAACAGCAGATTTCACTATTTTCATTGTATATCTGTTGCTCAATGAAAAACAGTTTGCCCTTTGTGTGGCTATATTGAGTTTCAATTTTGATTTTTTCGCGGTTTCTCAGTTCTCGCTTGAATCGAATGTTGATTTCTAAAATTGTTGGACCAAGACCAGTTTCTTGTATGCGCCCCAATCCGTAGCCTCTGGACTCCAAGATATCCCAGCGAATCTGCTCGAAGATCTGCAGGTAAGTGGCGTTATTGACATGGCCAAAAGTGTCTAAATGGTGCTCTTTGATGACAAGGGAGTGGTTGAAAATAGTGTGTTGTTTTCCGGCGGTCATAATTTACCTTTAAGTTTTTGAGGGTGAGCTTTCGGTGAGACGATTCATGATAAGGCAGGCCGTCATATCACCACTGACATTGATCACCGTTCGACTCATATCAAGAAGGCGATCAACGCCCATTATAAGCATAATTCCTG
>JAGRAA010000406.1 GCA_020435185.1 Bdellovibrionales bacterium
AACATGGCGATTGTTTGTACCCAGAGTTTGTATTGCCCCGACCCGGACTATGGCAGAATGGTGAACAAGCAAAAGTTTTGCGACTTTTTTGTGAAGAGATTGGAGTCACACCTATTTGCTTCCATACGCTTCGAGCCTGCTTTGCCACAGAGCTATTAAAACGTGGAGTGCCCGTACCACGGGTTATGCGTGTTGGTGGGTGGAAAAGCATGAAGACCATGATGCATTATGTCCGCCTCGCAGGCATAGATGACAGAGGGATCACTGACCCCTTGGACTTTCAATCTGTTGATCCAGACCCCATTCAAGAAACAAAAGTCTTGATGGAGGCTGTGGGAAGCAAGTATAGTGTAGATGATTCGGTTGCTTCTGTGATACCCCTGGCATCCAGGCGGCATCCTAGCTACCGTAAGTAGTTGGTTTAACTAGGTTGACGACGATGCAACCAATTTTAAGCAATTGGTTTTATTAGAAAAATTAAGATCCGCAAGGATCTTTTTTTTTGCCTAAAATGCTCTTCATCCAGCACCCATCCAGCACGCCATTCAGAATCTATCCGAAATTTACCGAAATCACTCGGTCCTCTTCAGAAAAAATATCTAACTGACTTGCAAACTCCTCAACACTTCCACCCACCAGATGAATGTATTTCATCGTCGTCTTTAAGTCCTCATGTCCTGCCATTGCTTGAATTACTTTTGGCTTACATCGTTCGTGAGCCCACATAGTGATGGCCGTATGTCTTAAATCGTGAAAACGAATTCTTCTTCCTCCCCACTTTTTAATTAAACGATCATATCGATCCACAAAACCGTCATGGTTTCTCACTTGCCCTTCATCAGTCCCAAACACAGGTTCTCCATTCTTAATTCCACGAGACAGGATTAATCTTTTCAACTCGCTGTCCAAGTTCTCTGGCTTAGGTACATGTCGATAAGGCAGCTCATTGCGATTGGCTTTGTTACGCTTACCTTTAAGCAAAGTAAAACTTTTGGTCTCCGGGTCCCATTGCCTTTTAATCAACATGGTGTTCTTCGTATTCGTCACAGCTTGCGGATCTAAGGCCCATAGTTCATTTGCTCTCAATCCCGTTGTCAATGCCGTAAAGATTGCTGAAAACACCCATCGGTCTTTATGCTTTGATGGAAATTCATTGTCCAAAAAAGCTAAAAAGTTTTTAACTTCATAAGGTTCCCAATAAAGCATTTCTTGCGCATCATTCGGCAACTTTGAATATCCTTTAGCTGGATTAAAAGGAATGCGTTTTTGTTTAACCGCATAATTTAATACCGCTACAATAACCTCAATGATCCGATTCACACTCGCATTTTTTCGTAACTGACCTTTTAACCGTTTATTCTCACTCTTCATTCTTAATTGAATATTGTGAATGGCTTCAGGTGTAAATTTATTGGGAGAAAATTTACCATAATCTGAAAAAATATCATTTTCTAAAATTCCGCTCACTCTCTTAAAGTGAGAAGATGAAAACTTAACTCTTCCATACTCTAACCATCGTAGGGCTTCTAATTCAAAAGTGGTCTCTTCAAAACTTGAGGTATTTACTAAACCTAATTGCTGTTGTCTCTTCTCCTCATTTTTCTCTATAAGAAAATTTCTTGCATCAATTTTCCTATCAAAAGTCCTTGAAAACTGTTTTGAACCTCGACCGCCCAATCTATAGTTTACATCATAAACTATCTTTCCATCTTTTCTCTTTCGAGATGTAATAAACATAAACACTCCTTTAGCTTGGCCCATCTGTTAACAGAGGGTTTTGCGAAAGAAACATTAGTCTTAATACATCGGTTCTTAAGTGAAGCTTTCTTCTAAACTTCACAAAAAGATTGTCAGGTACATTGTTCTTTTTAGGCCTATATTTCCAATCATAAATAGTAGAAATCTTATACCCAAAAATTCGACAAAACTCTTTTGCCTCTAAAAACTCTATTTTATTGTCAAAGATCACTTGGTAACGACCTTTTTCGTCATTACCTATACTTAAAATATCCTTCATTACAACCTCAAATTCAAGCTAAAAATCTATTTTAACTCATTGTTATTATTTAATTTTTTTACTTCCGAGGACGACTTTTCAATGCCTGCTACAGAAGACTCTTTAAACTTTTTTGATGGGGTCTTATGGCCTTTATTTTTTCTATTTGAAGTTCTATTTGCCATTTTTAAAAGCCCCTCTATATTCAAATCCTCACCCTTTAATTTGGCATTTTTTAATTGATCGTAAATCCACTTTGCCTTTTGAATATCCGTCAATTTTTCCTGTTGAATTTTATCTAAAACGGATTGAGGCAATACATTTGGAAAGTCTTCTAAAAGAGCAGTTAAAATTTCATTGCGCTTTAAAATCACCATACCTTTAAAATGTTCATTCACTTGGTTTAACCAATTTTTTGATTTTTCTTGCAGTTGTGAATTTAAAACTAAGCGGTCGGATGTCTGTTGGCGTTTTCTAATTGTCTTTGTATTTATAAGTTCTTCACTCATTTATTATTCCTTACTTTATTGATTGTTTTTGAAAACTTGGATTATGATCCATTAACGACTCCAAGTGCTTTGCTCTTCAATAATGTATTCCCAATGACCACGAATCAGTCTTTGCCCTTGTATTTTATCCTCGACCCAAACACGTTTAATTTTTGGACGAGTTAAAAGAGGTGTGCTTTCTTTAGAATCCTTCATTAAACTTTGTTGCTGCTGTTGAGCTTTCTTGTCTTTCTTTGATTTGTAGGCAAGATACCCGATGCCAGCACCAAGAGCTGCACCAATCAACAAACCATTATTTGTAGATCGATGACGATCGCTCCCAGTACCTTGAGAGTTTCCCATCAATCCTCCTGTTGCAGCTCCTAATGTTGCGCCAGCAATTAAACTGTCATTTAAAGAAGCGCAGCCAGGGAGAAAAGATAAAAGAGTAATTAGTGTTATTAAATTTTTCATAGGTTCTCCATGTAAAGTCTTGAGTTTTTAACCCAAGGTTTAAAATTTTAATAAAACAGACAGCAATTAACCTCCCATTCGAGGTCTTCTAGCCTTTCCAGACTGAAGCCCCACCATTCCGGTTCAAAATCAAGTGGCCCAATCTCCTTAAGCGGTTTTCTTACCAAGAAAATAGCTACGGGCTTACCCGATACGTGTAACCATCTGTGTACTTCAATCTAATTCTGTTAAAAATATCCTTCTCTAAAATTATGCTGATTTTAAAAATTTAGGGTTGTAAACCTCTTCACTTTTCCACACAGCATAAACTATTGTTAATAACTTCCGAGACAATGCTATCAACGCTCGCTTCTTGCCTCGTTTACTTTCAATTCTTCTAAAAAATTCCAGTAGTGGTTGCGCTCCCGTTGACTTCATCCTCGCTATTGCATGGGCGCTTTGTAGCATCGCTCGGCGGATTTCACTTCGACCTGACCTCGTAATTGAACCCATTCGTAAGTCATCACCACTTTGGTATATGGTGGGACTCAAGGCTCCGTAATTTGCAACGCACTTGCTGTTGTCAAATCTTTCAGCTTCAGCAATAGCGCCAAACAAAACTCGGGCATTTAACTTTCCTATGCCTGGGATGGTCTCTATTCGTTCTATTGTTTCATTCTTAATTTGAGTGATCTCATGAAGTATAGCCTTTTCACTCTCAACCATATTTTCAATAGTATTCATAAAATTAGCCACAATAACTTCAAGGGCTGTCGACAAATTCATGTCTATTAATTTTATCTGCCAGTCATTGGATGTAAAAAACTTTGCCGGTAGACGAACTCCCTCTTGCCTCAAATAACCTCGAAGCGAGTTCATTAACGACACGCGCTTACGCAGAAGACTCTCTCGTGCAGCTGTTAACTCCCGTAAAGTTCTGGCATCTCCGTCAGCTACGTGAACACGACGTGGTAACATGTCTGCGCGAGCCAATTCTGCGAGTTTCTTTGCGTCAACCTGATCTGTTTTCTTGCCACCACTCTCTGCTATCCACTTAACTTCATTTGGGTGAACAATATGTATTTCCTCGCCAAGTTTTTTAAAATAAGTCGCCAACCACTTCATTTGGTTACCAGCTTCAAATACAAATATTTTTGTTTCTATACCTAAATCTGCGACTAGCTCACGGATAGCCTTCTTAGTAGGTAGAATTGAGCCTTTAAAAATCACTTTTTTTCGCTCATTTACCGCATGAATAACAAATTCCTTGCTAGATATGTCCATTCCAACGTAAATCATTTTTGACCCCCTGTAGGTTGTTGTGTTTGTGTTAAACAACCTTGAGTCCATAGAGTGAACTATCGTCAACTCTCGACTCACAGTGGGGTCTTTTTTTTGCCTTGAGCTGGACGGCTTGAACCCGAAGGGTGCGAGCACGATGCGAGCGAAGCCGTCAGCAAACAAACACGATGTTTGTCTCACTTTTCACCTCTTATTCTCGCGTTATAGCTCATGGAATCTCCAATAATTGTTTTGAAAAGGGGGATGCTATAAGAAGTCCGATAGACCCCTTTTTTTAAAATTCTATTTTGTAAGGATGAAATATGCATAAATACTCCTATTCAGTAGCAACTTTTGACTTCTTACTAGAAATCAAAGTTTGTAAGTGATTTCTATAGCGTAGATGATGATCCAAGATGATTTGATAAAGGCCTTGGCCCTGGGATGGCCCAAGCTTTGCCCTGGCTTTGCAACAAATAAAGTCAGCTATGGTCATATTTTGATGAGGGCCATAAAGTATTTTACTTTGCCATCCCTTATTTAAAAAATCCTTAAGCTGAACAATATTGTGAATTCCTGAGTTTTCAGAAGCTTTTTCAAGATTGTGAATTAATCTTTTTTGAAGTCCTTTACCTTCCAGTACCCAAAGAACTAAAAAGTTTCTTGAAAAATCAGAGTAAAATGAAACTAGCTTTTCAATCTTTGTGCTAGACTTTCGACTTCGCTCTAACTCCAAAGCCACAGTTGTTCCACTTTCGCCGTCTTCAAAGTGCCAATAGCCATCGGGTCTATGAATTTCTTTAGAAGGCACCCAAGCCGGTAAATCCTCAAGGTTATATCGCCTTAACTGTTGTTCTGTTATGATTTGAACATTTTCAGGCTTTTCTAATAAAAAATCCCCAAGGTGAATGGCCGAACACAAAAGATCATGAGTGATGTTTTCTGACTTATATCCTTCTTCTTTTAAATCTGGAAGAATGTGACGTATCACTTTAAAACCTTTTTTGTCGAGCATCCAAACGGGCTTTCTTCCATCAATATCAAATTTGATTTGAATAAAACCCTTAAGTTTTAATCTCGTGAGTCTATTGTAAGTTGTGGTTGGATTAAGGTTTTTAAAAAACTTGTAATGAAGACTTGCAGTAGAGGCGATTTTCCATTTCCATATATAAATCAATAAAGGAATATCTCTATGTTCATTAATGACCAATCGTCCTTTCATTAAATACCTTCCTTAACCTTAAACATCATAGTCTGTGTCATTATTTGGCTTATAAGAGCGCAAACTTTCATCTGTTAAGTCTTTTGATTTTTCGTAATACCTTGTAAGCATTTGAACGGCTTGATCCTCTGTAAAAAATGGAGTTTGAATTTCAAATTGCTCAGAACTATTTTGCCAAATGGCTCGACCTTTAATGTTAGGTAGCTCAGCCGCTCTTTTATTATCCATAACCGTCATACTGGAGGCATGATTAGGAAGACGAAAACAGATTTTTCCAGTGAGATTAGACTTTGTCTGCGGGTCTAGGGCAAAACGGTCAGGACGTTGAGTGGCGATAACCAAATTAATGCCAACAGCTCTTCCTTGAGCGGCAATCTTTGAAGCATGTCTTCTTGCTTTTTTTACATCCTCTTGCGTAGCGTGAGCTCCAACCATGAATAGATCAAAGGCTTCATCCACTACGGTGATATGACGATCAAAACTCACTGCACGGTAACGGTCTGAGGGATACTTTATGTCTTTTTTATCCAACTTTTTAAAGGCTACAATATCCTTACAGCCATTTAGTTTTAACAAGTCCATTCTTTCTTCAATGGTTTTTTCAGCCAATTGCTTTAAAACGGCTAAAGAAGATTCCACATTACTTTTTACTTTTACTCTAGGAAGATTTTCAAAAATTTGGAACTCAAGCCCGCCCTTAAGATCAATCAAATCAAATGAATAACCTTTATTTTTTAAATATAAGGAGGTAATGAATTGTCTTAAGAAGGTAGACTTTCCCATACCTGTTTGTCCTGCGACTAAAAGGTGTGGCGTGTCTTCTAATTTGCCAAAAAGTAACTTAGAGCGACCTTTACCGATTAGAAAGGAATCAGAATAAATTGAGTCAAAATCTTTTAAGTTATATAGTTCTTCAAGCTGAGAGTGAGAATATATAATATCCACAGTGCCATTTCTTCTATTTTCTGTGATTTCATCTATGAAAACCTGTAAACCACTTTCAATATCATTTTGTGCGTTCTCAAACTTTTGTAGGCTTTGACCAAATTTAGATAACCTCATTCGTCGAGTGAACTTATCGATAGGCTTATCAAAAATAAATCCAGGCAGCTTTCCGGTAAGACTTTTAAGACCTGAGTTAGCAAAAATCTCTGTAAGCTGTTTTATTAATCTTAACTTGAGAGCCACTTGGTAAAATCCCCAAGCCCACAGGGGCATAACTATTGTTAATAAGCGATATACAAAACCGACAGAGCCTCTAGGATAAAGAGCTTCTATTTCTAACCATTTATAAAGAATTTGATCAAAATGAAAAATAATCAAACTCTGTAAGATTAAGCTTATTAACAGGCAATGAAAAATGGGTAGTCTACTCGATTTAACGCCTTCTATCAGCTCTAGAAGAGGCTGAAGAAATATTAGACTTAAAGCCTTTCCTAGTTTTTGAAAATCCATATTTTGTAAATTATTTTGTGTTTTGGTTTTTACCATTCATCTATCCTTTACTAAAAATTACAATTATTTCTGTTCCTTTTTTAACTTCTATAATTGTTTGCTTATTTTTAAGTTCTTCTAATTCTTGCTCAGCCATACCTAGTGCTGCCGTAGAAGCTCCATTCATTAAGGCATTCTCCAAAGACGGCTCTTTTACGGCAACTCCACCTACATTTTGTGAGCTTTGCATGGTCTGTAATGCCCCAGCCACACCTAGACCGGCACCCGCTAATAATTTTTTTGAAGATCTACCGATGATGGAGCCCTTTAAGCCTAAAATTTCATCACTTTGATCGTAGGCATTAGCTAAAATGTCCTTACTCACACCATCTCTTAAAACCACTTTGCTAAATACGATGATTAGCCGTTCATCCGTAGATGTACCTTTGCCCCACAAAATGCTTCCTTCAGAAAGATAGGTTTCGCCATTAAAACTCAGATCTTCCATCAATTGGGCTTTTATAGGTCCATTGGTTCCGCCGGTAATGAGCTTAGCTTTGGCTTGAGCACCAAGGGGAATTTTTAATTTCCCCTCTGGAGAAACCAATGAAAGTCTTTCTACTTTAATGAGCCGCTTTTTAAGAGGCTTATTTACTTTCTCTTTGATTTCACTATAAGACTCTAGCTCTATACTCACTGAAGTGTTGATTTCTTCAGGCGGTTTAATACTTTGATTACTCATTGAGGAAATAGTGCTATCGTCTTGAAATAAAAGGACAGTTGTGGTTAAAATAAAAAGCAAGGCTATACCATATTTGGTGTATTCACTTTTAAAAACCAGCTTATTTCCTTCTTGGCGATAAAAAATCCCTTTTGCCCATTGAGTTTTATATCCATTGTCTTTTGTGACTTTTACTTCAAGTTCATTATTCGACATATTTAGCCTCTATGGTTTTTTCTTTTGGATA
>JAGRAA010000407.1 GCA_020435185.1 Bdellovibrionales bacterium
TTCTTTTTAGCCGTTTTTTTCTTAGTAGCGACCTTCTTTTTAGCCGTTTTCTTTTTGGCAGCTTTTTTCGCTACTTTCTTTTTAGCGGCTTTCTTTTTAGTGGACGCTTTCTTTGTTGCTACAGTTTCAGAGCCAGAGGTTTTCGCTTCTTTTTTAGCAATACGAGTTTTCTCTAATTCAACAAATTTTTTCTCAGGATCAAATACATTTGCTTCTGTATCTGCTTTAACTTCACCTTCAGGAGAAATAATCGCTTTAATAAAAAGCTCAGTGTAAAACTGACGATGCCCTTGCATCTTACGATAGCCTTGACGTCTTTTCTTTTTAAACACAATGACTTTAGGAGCACGCTCTTGATTAGTCACAACGGCAACAACTTTTGCGTTATCTACGGTTGGTTGACCAACAAAGGTTTTATCTCCACCAATAGCTAAAACTTCAGTTAATTCAAGCTCATCACCTAAATTACTATCTAATTTTTCCACACGAAGAGTATCACCGGGTTGCACTTTATATTGCTTACCACCGGTTTTTATAATGGCATACATCAACTTTCCTCCAAGATTATCAAGAATAAGAACAACGAAATCTGTCACGCTGCAATAGCAAAGTCAAATAATTTTGCGTATTTTCACGCCAATTTAGCTAGGTTTGCGTTGCGTAAAAAGGTGGCATTTGTGAAAAAAACCTAAGATCATGAAATTTATACATTTTGTAGCTCTGTATTTTCGAAACTCAAGAGCGAATAGTCTGAATTTCAAACTCTTCAATATGAAAATGTGGCTCCACTTTAAAAACCACATTTCTTTTAATGCGTTTTTCGACATATTCCAGAGTCTCACCATCTTCGCCATAAATCCAATCAGCCACATCTGAATGGCAATGTACAAGAAGGTTTCCTTTTCCAACAAAATTCATTCCCTCTCGTTCCAAAGATCTAAAAATTTCACTCGCAACGGTGTTTTTCTTTTTGGTGTAGCCTTTTCCCTCACAATAACTGCAAGGCTCGCATAACATACTGGTTAAGCTCGGCCGGATTCGCTTTCTTGTCATTTCAACTAAACCCAGCTCTGACATAGATATAATCACTGTCGGCGCCCGGTCTTTGCTCAACTCTTCAGTCAATAGATTTAACACTTTTTCTCGAGAGGTTTCTCTCTCCATATCGATTAAATCTAAAATGACAATTCCGCCACAATTTCTAATTCTCAACTGGTGCGCAATCTCTTTTACCGCTTCTAAATTGGTTTTTAAAATAGTGTCTTCTAAATCTTTTTTTCCCACATAGCGACCAGTATTAACGTCAACGACGACGAGAGCCTCAGCTTCATCGATAACAATGTACCCTCCTGACTTTAACCAAATCTTTCTGTCTAATGAACGAGAAATTTCTATATCAATATCATAGCAATCAAATAGAGGCTGATGCCCCTCATAGAGCTCAATCTTTTTCTTATATTTCGGTATATACTGGGCAATAAACTGAGTAATCTTTTTATGAACCTCAGGATCATCAACGGTGATTTTTTCAACCTTTGCATTCAGCATATCTCGTAAGGCCCTAAGTTCGACATCTACTTCAGAATAGATCATTCCTGGAGTTTTTCTTTTAGAATAATTTTTTTCAATTTCTTTCCAAACCTTATTTAAATAAACAAAGTCCGCCATAATATCTTGGTCGGTTGCGCCTTCGCCGGCCGTGCGAACAATAGCTCCACCATACTCCTCAATAAAGTTTTCGACGATTTCTTTCAGCCTTTCTCTTTCTTCTTCATTTTCTATTTTACGAGAAATGCCCACATGCTTTAATTTAGGCATATAAACTATATTTCGTCCTGGCAAAGATATATGAGTAGTAATTCTCGCTCCTTTGGTTCCCAAAGGATCTTTCGCCACTTGCACCAATAAAATTTGGCCCGTCTGTAGAAGATCTTGAATATTATTCTTTTGCTCTAAAGAATTACCTTCGACAAAATTTTCTATCCCAACTTCATTCTCATCCTTTTTTTCTTTTTCTCCTTCAAATATCTCTCCCTGAGAAAGATCAATTTCATCATCAATGACATCACCTACATATAAAAAGGCGGCACGATCTAAGCCTATATCGACAAAGGCAGCTTGCATCCCAGGCAACACCCTAGAGACTTTTCCTAAAAAAATCGACCCCACTAAAGTAGGCTGTGTTTGCCTCTCTAGTTTAAGATCAACTAAGGTCCCGTTTTCAACATAGGCCACTCGCGTTTGATTAGGACGAACATTTATAAGTATTTCTGAAGACATGGCGGACATTTAAACACAAATAGCAGAACTTGCCAAACGAGCATTAGGATTCTTTACCATTTTAATGAATCATTTAGAGACACAAAAAACACCTCTCTTAAAATTTTTTAAATAAATTAGCAGTTTATGTCGAATAAAGGACTGTGTGAACTCGATAAATGTTTACTCTGGGTTTAGTTTTTAAAGGAAAGGTCTCTATGGCTCAAATCGACGAACTTTTTAAGTTGATGGTTGCACAAGGCGCTTCAGATTTACATATCACCGCTGGTTCTGCACCTTTTTTGCGGGTTAATGGAGAAATGACAAAACTTGAGCACCGCGATCTTAGAAACGAAGACGTACAGGCCTTAGTTTTTGAAATTTTAACAGATAAACAAAAAAAAGAGTTTATAGAAAAATGGGAATTAGACTGCAGTTATCAAATCAAAGGATTAGGACGGTTTCGTTGTAATGTCTTTATGCAACGAAAAGGGCTCGGGGCCGTCTTTAGGATTATTCCCGAAGAAATAAAATCAGTAAAAGAACTTGGACTTCCTCCAGAACTGATAGAGATGGTCAACGTACCAAGGGGGTTGATTCTTGTAACAGGACCTACTGGCTCTGGTAAATCTACAACCCTCGCGTCCTTGCTCCACTCTATTAATTTAGAAAGAAAAGAACATATTATTACGATCGAAGATCCCATTGAGTTCGTTCATGAAAATCAAAAGTCTTTAGTCAATCAACGCGAAGTTAATTCTCATACCAAATCTTTTGCCAACGCCCTGAAGGCCTCCTTACGGGAAGATCCAGATATTATTCTTGTTGGTGAGATGCGGGACCTTGAAACCATCCAATTGGCTATGACCGCCGCCGAAACCGGACACTTGGTCTTTGGAACTCTTCATACAAACAGTGCTTCAAAAACCGTTGACCGTATTATCGATGTTTTTCCCACGGCTCAACAGGCTCAGGTCAGGGTTATGCTCGCAGAAAGTTTGCGCGGAGTTATTGCACAGACTCTTTTCAAAAGACAAGATGTTCCTGGCCGTGTAGCTGCACTAGAAATATTAGTGAACAACAATGCGATTGCAAATCTTATTCGTGAGGGAAAAACCTTCCAAATTCCGAGTGCCATGCAAACCGGAGCTCGATTTGGAATGATTACCTTTGAAACCGCTCTGCAAAAACTTGTTTCTCAAGGGAAAGTCAGCAAAGAAGACGCCGATGTTTTTCTAGGAAAAAATCAAGATCGCGATGCCGCCGCAAAGAATAATAGACCGTCTTCTCATCCCGGTGATAGCGATATTCAAATCGATGATTCTGCATCACCCAAAGGCGGACGCCCTGGAATGTTAAAAAATATGGGCTTCGGAAAAAAGACCGGGTAGATTCAAAAATCCCATTGATATGCCACACCCGGCGCTTGCTCTAAAAACGTAGGGCGCGTTTGTCTATAAAGCTCTTCCTCTAAAAGATGGGCTTCCATATAATCATAGGGCCGAGTAGCCGTTTGATAGGTCGTATACACAGCACCTGATATGACTCCAATGGCAAAACCAACAGCAATGTTTGAAAGTTTTTCTTGAGGACGTCCATAAAAACTTAGAGTACTCAATCCTAAAATCGCTCCTGCTAAACCCGCAAAAATTATTGTTGTAATTTGCCGTCTGGGCTTTGAAACCAAAGAATCTGTAGGTGGGTTCTGAGCAAAAACAGAAACACTAAACTGAAGAACTAATATTACAACAACGATTTTCGAAAACATTTTTTTAACTAAATTTCGTGCCATGGACCATCCTCTGTTTCTTTAATGTCAAATTCAATTACATCTTCAATTTCATCGAGGTCAATCACACGAATTTCACTTACCTCGGCTTTGTCTGGACCCAATTTTAATTTCGTAAAAAAACTATCGCAAGCTTCTTCATGAGCTACGGCAACACCTTCTACTCTTCCGTCTCTTAAGTTTCTTACCCAACCTTTTATGTTCATATTCATAGCCGTTTGCAGTGTAAAATATCGAAAACTAACTCCCTGAACCTTGCCTGAAACTAAAAAATACTTTTTTGCCAAATCCATGTTTTAAGTATTACACTTAATTCAGAGTCTGTCCTCCAAACTTAAGCCCAGACTTTCTCTTTGCGTAGCGTTAATTTGTTCTAAAAACCAATTCTCTCTATCCTAATGCCTGATTGAAGATTTGGGAATTGAAGGACTGCTGCTTACTTAGTACACCAGAAGAAGCGAAAAAAACAATCGAGGTTTATCATGGCAAGTTTTATACCTGCTGAAGTTATAAAGAAAAAACGAAACAATCAGCCTCTGCGCTTTGAAGAAATTCAAACCTTTGTAAACACCTATGTAGAAAAAAAAATTCCAGACTATCAAATGTCTGCACTATTAATGGCTATTTTTTTTAATGGCTTGAATAGAGAAGAGATGTCTCATCTCACCCAAATTATGCGAGATTCTGGTTATAAATTTACTTTTGATGGCCTTCATTGCGTAGACAAACA
>JAGRAA010000408.1 GCA_020435185.1 Bdellovibrionales bacterium
TAGGTTTGTCCTGCCATAGCTTCTTGCAAAAATACTCTAAGTTCCTTATATTCCACATCTACGTCTTCAGCGGAATTCCTACTTCGATCATTATTGGTGTTTTTTTGTATAGACCTTTTATCGGTCCCTAAAATTATATGGTCTATATTTTCCATATAAACCGCTTTGTAATCCAGGTCTGATTCTGGGGTGTTGGTTCCATATAAATGACTTCCGAACCTACATTTAAATATTAGTCGTTCAACAAGCTGTTCGTTATTCTCCGACAATAGTCTCGCAGTTCCTCATTTTCAAAATAAATATCACCGTATGTTTCGTCCATAACATCTCTATAAATTTCCTCGACTGTTCCCATTGGGATATGATCGCGACATAACTGATATAAGAAACTCACTAATCTTTCTGATTTTACGGCTGACATCATTGCGAGTAGTTCTTCATCCAGAAGTTGATGCAATAAAAGTAGTAAAGTTTCATTCTCAGGATCAATATCGTTTTCTTTCATAAACGCATCAATAGAAGTGTGTTCCGGAATATCTGCAACTACTTCTTCTAAAAAATCTTCTGAAAAATTTTTTTCTATTTTCTTCGATATCATGTCTTCAATAGATGGATAATCTAAAAAATTTTTTAATGCTTTTCGGTAATGCTCTTCTTTGTTTGAATCAAAAATCATGTAAAATTTCCTTTGTGTTTTTAAATTTAAAAAAAAGTCCCGCTATAACCGAAGTATATAATTGCAGAACTTTTTTAGGGATGGGTGGATGTTACAAGCTCTTAAGGACAGCCATCGTTGGGATAGCTGTCCGAAGGAGCTCAAAACAAGTAAATCGAATTGACATTATTCTTATACCATAAAATTAAGGGGTTTACTAAAACCGGCAGAATTTGGATGTCCACCCCCTCCGTGTTTTTCAGCTATCGCCGATACATCTATTCCTGTACCAGCATCGCTGCGAAGAGAATAATGTCTGCAATCAGACAAATCCATATACCCTATAGCAAAAGGATGTTCTTTAGCTAATTTGCCTAAAGTCTCAGATACGAGAGTGGTACAATTTAAAATGGGCACAGTGTACCCCTCGAACTCAATCATTCGAGCTTCTTTCATTGCTCGAGTTATTTGAGTATCTTGATACCTTACAATTTTTTCTCCGGATTGAATTAGAAATCTGACATTATCGTCAGTTTCCAGATATATGCGCCATAGGTGCAGTTCTCTCTCTTCTATATCAAGAGCTGCGGACACTTCTCGACTTTGGGGTAATTTCCATTGCCACAAGTCCCTATCTTGAATGTATTTTAAAAATAATGGAATATTAAATCCCTCGAAAAAATGTTCCCAGGCTAAAACAGCTCCACATTTGGTGTCATCGAATTTACAAAATCCCCATCCTTCCAAATGTTTTTTAGCGGTTTTATGATGATCGAGTACCACCAGGCTATTAGCTTTATCATACATGCTTATTAATACATCTATCGGGTATGAAAAATCCACTATTATAACGTCTTTTCCAGTTACATCTGGTGGAGTATCCCCATAATTTGCGGGTATATATTCTACTTCATCCCGACCAAATCTGTGGTATACTACTGTCGCTGCTGCAAATC
>JAGRAA010000409.1 GCA_020435185.1 Bdellovibrionales bacterium
CCCCAAATTTAATGTTATAAAAAAACTAACTCCTGACTTAATAATTGAAGGTCAAAATCTAGTAAAGCGGGTTTATAAAAGCTTGAACAAACCATTGCCTGAACTGGGTAATATCTTGCACTCAAATACTTCAGGGGTAGAAGCATTAAGAGCACTAAAAAATCTTTGTGAAGCAGTTCTACCTGAGTCTAACTCAAAAGGTTATGGGAATATTGAACCTGATTGGAAGTATTGGAAAGTATTGTGGTTGGATGATGAAGAGAACAAAGAAAGCCCTTTATATAGGGAGTTAGTGAAAAGATTGGGTTCCGAGGATAAAGTCATCATGTGCGAATCCTATGAGGAGGCGGTTCAGTATTGGGAAGCAGATAAGGCCTATGGAGAAATTTCACTGGTTATATGTGATTACCGTCTTAAAAATAAAGATGGTTTCCCCACTTCCAAACAAGGCTATGACTTTATGAAATACCTGGCAAATGACGGAAGAAGCGTTGGGAAAATAGCTTATTCGGGGCTAAAGAGAAAGTTTCTTATAGAAAGTTTTAGGCATTATGGTATTCAAATTAACATTTATTCAAAAATAGACTTTAACCAGCATAATGCGGATGATCTTGCTTTTCTTTCTGATGAGATAATTCGTCTTGGTGACAGTCATTGGTTAGAGATAAACAATGCTCCTCAAGCTTCAGAGTGGGTCACAATAGCCCCTACTAAAAAAAAAAAAAAAAATGGATTTTCTTTTTATTCTTTTCAGAACCATGTTTCACGGCTATTTAAACATAATCTAGAAGTATTCATTGATACATTCAATAAAGAATCTTCAAAGGAGGACTTATGGAACATGATATTTGATGATGATTTTAGTGTTAGGACAGGAAGCTTTCCAAGCGGTGATGATGCCAAAACAGGTGCGATAAAAGAAATATTAATAGCACGAAGGTTTGCAATAGGCCTTTATGCTTTTCTAAAAAGCGAAAGAAACAAACAAGATTCGTTACTAAATAAAGAAAACTACTTGGATTTTATCAAAGTTGTATTGTATAACTCTTCTTTAAACGGAAAAGGATATGCTGTAGATGATTTATCTGACCCTAAGGTTTTTACCAAGATTAAAAGACATAGCACCTTAAAACTGATTCCAAAATTTAATGCTCTAACATTTGATTCTACTTGGCCTCTTGGTTTGTTACCTGAAGAATTTGGTTGGCTTAAATTCGATATGGGGCTAGTGAAAGAAACTTATGAAGAGATATACAAATACTTGGAGCAAATACAAATAATAAAAAAAGCTTTTGGGCGTTTGTTCAATGAAGAATACTTCAATAACCTTATATCCAAGGAAGATGAAACAATGAAAGTTTCTGGAGGCAAGATTTTCTTCAATGATGAGAATGTTCCACTAATTCGGAATACAGCAGATGCAAAAAAACTTGTTCAATCTGTATATCGCAGCTTAGATATTGATAATTTTGAAGCCCATTTTCATTTCGTTTCATTCTGGCGTGGGTTGGTGCGTCAATTTGGTTGGAAATCTTTCAGAGAAAATGGCATTCTCTCAGACTTTTTATATTTTATAACAAAGACCTTAAAGGCAACTAAGTATAAATTCGGTACTATCACCAATAAAGTTATTGATACTCATTTAGAACATGATTTTGATAGTCTCAAACAATTGTCAGAGATGCTCATAACTGTATCTACAACATTAAAGTCAAAGTCAAATGAGTCAACAACTATAAACTCTAATTCGCTGAAAAGTTTGGAACAATATATAACGCTTTCTCCTTATTCAAAAGCTTTTTTTAGAAATGTCTTGAAGGCAATGTTGGACCCTAGTCAAAATAGAGAGGTTACAGATTATCTTAAAGAAAGTTTAGAAAAGGTTAAATTTGACTCGATTCCAACTGATGCTGTAAAAGACTATATTGCTGTGATTAAAACAAGACCCTCCTTTTTTCCCGATATTGTTTATTCTGTAGAACAAGAGTTTATTATCAAACACCGGCCTTGGGAAATATCATATCCGAGACACTCCAGATTAGAGTCAAACTTCCAAGAGATATCAGATAAGTTGCTAGAGGCAATAATACAAGAAGATTTACCATACACTCAGGACTATTTAGAAGGTCGTAATAAAATCTTTAATTTAGAGAATCATAAAAGTATTTTTTATGACGCCCTTAATGATTTTCGTTGTATTTATCATTCAGGTAAATCAAACGCTTATATTGATATTTACTTAAAAGCAATCGCTTATACAAAAAGCCGTGCTGATTTTTATTATGAGCAAAACTTAACAGCTAGTGGAAATAGGGCTCGCAAAGTTGAAGAAGGACTAACGATGATGGAATATGCAGAAAACAAGCTTGCTCAGAAATCTCATCAAGAGCAAATAGATTATTACAATGACTTATTAGATCAAGATGAAAGTTTAAGGATCGACGAAGAATATGAGCTTTATGCTGATTTTAATGGCTACGAAGGTGACGACTCTTGGTAGGACTCGGCTACATGTACTCAATCGATTCTCCTGATTCTATACTCCCTAAACATTCCTAACCACCTCCTAAAATCAATAGTAAGGCTCATTAATCCTGATGGGTTTTAAACAAAGAGGTAAAGAAGATGAAAAAATCTAAATTGAAAATATTAACGGCTGTAATTGCAGGTCTGGTTTCTACAGCTTCTCTAGCTGGTTCGGATATCCCGGGAAATGTAAAAAAAAAAAAAAAAAAAAAGGGAGCTTACGCTCCCGTATTCGAACTTATTCGATCAGGGCTGCAGTGCCTTGAACACTTTCTCGCGAATAT
>JAGRAA010000410.1 GCA_020435185.1 Bdellovibrionales bacterium
GTTGGAAATAGAGCAAAAGAAAGTTTGGTTGTTGACTTTATCAATGAGACTGACCTTGACATACTAAAAGACAAAGCCAATGTAATAGATTCATTTTTTTTTTTTTTTTAAAACAAACAAAACCACACACCCCTTCTCCCCCCCCCCCCCCTCTCCCTTTTTTTTTTTTTTTTTCTATTGGTTCTTCGCATCCCTGGTCGAGGCTGGTTTGACTCTCCTTGTATGGTGCGGTGAAGGGGATGTCATCAGGACATCCTGATCCACAATCATTTTTCCTTTGCTCATTTTCTTTTTTATTATTCTGGTCTGTATCTGGTCTGTATCTGATCTGGTCTGATGCGTTTCCTGAATCCTCTTTGAAACGTTCTCTGAAACGTTTCACCCTGACGGTGGAGCTGTCGCTCTCATATTGTCGGCCGTCCCAGTTGTGTGGGGTGAACCCATTGTTTTTTCGATCGAAGAGCTCAGCCGCTAAAAACAAGTTCATGATTTCAGTGGCCCTTTTTTCTTTCAATCTTAAGCCAAATGCAAAATCGGAAATTGACGGAATTACTCCATCGAATTTTGCAGAAAGACACCACGAATTGATTAAAAATTTAAAATTTTTGCTGGATAGTTTTTGAATTTTTGGATCATCCAGAGACTCAACGTATAATCGCAACCAGGCTCTCATCGTCAACCTCTCGTTTCTATCAGGATGCTGGGTCCGATTTTGTGTAAGAGGCTATATAGTCTGCTACAGATCCATGCGTTACTCCGTTATAAAAGCCAGAAATCGTTGTTTTTCTGCGCGCACGGCACCCCCATTTTCTATTCTCAAGAAAGGACCCGTGCAAGTCAGCTAACTCACTGGCGACTTTTACATTGCCAATGTCAAGAATTTTAGCATTACCCATTATTTCTCTCTTCAAAAACCGGTCTCCTAGATTCAGAAACACAACTACCACAAACCTAAAGGCTAGCTGTTTTTTGAAACGTACCTTCAATAGGAGTCTATTTTTTCGATATAAATCGTGTTCTGTGTACCCTAATGGTTAAATTTCTCTTCTTTACTTTTGTGAGGAAGAACGCAGAACCTTTTTGGGAGAGCTGTCGTCGATTGCTGCATATTCTGATGTTGAATTAAATGCTCGTGTTTCCAAATATCGCCTTACATCGTCAGGAAAATATCTCACTTGTCCACCAACCTTGATAAAGCGTGGCCCTTTACCAAATACCCGCCAATTCGCCAAAGTTTTTGAAGCAACCCCAAAGATTTCAGCAACATGCTGGTCGGTTAAGAGTTCGATGGGTTGTAAATGCATGTTAGCCTCCACGTTTCAATGCCGATTGTGTACCTTTGGGAAATATGGTGAAATTTAGTGAAGCAAACAATAGATTGAATTAGGGTAATTCAATCTTTCTGTTGTGATGATACGGAAGTAGGAGGGAGGCAATATTTAATCGAAATGTTTCTCAAATTCTCTGGGGTTTTCCAGAACCCTATCTCGAACTCCTTTCAGTGTTGGATTATTTTCATAGTTCTTTTGGACTCGTATCCATTTCGAATATATGGCCATCAACGATTCGACCATTTCATCTTTATTGTCTTTCTTTGATTTAGCCCGCACCAAATCTAGATTGTAGGCAGTATGATTCCATTTTGGTGTAGCTTTAAGCCGGCCAACTACACGAATGCACGCATTATGGAGGCTTTCCCCCAAAACCCTCCATCCGTATACATCTTTACAAAGCATATCATTCCGATCACTTATTAATTTTTTTAACATTGAGGGAGTTCTCTTCCCTTTGCCGGTACTTG
>JAGRAA010000411.1:0-829 GCA_020435185.1 Bdellovibrionales bacterium
GTTAATATTAATTTTTCTAATACAAAATGCATGTATTAAAAATAAATCGATATAGGTCGTGTCAAATTGCACCACTACAAAAAAATATCTTATATAAACCCCGCTCAAATCCAATTATTTCGACTCTCTTAGGACAAAACGACCCTAAATTTTTGGCCTACCTCTTGCTCATAGGTAAATCAACTCATCCGGCCGCTCTGCTACAGTCGTAGCGTCCCAGGAGCCCGCCAAAACAGCCCATCCATTTAGTCATTCCGAAAACGGTGGGGGAGAAGACTCCCCAGCCTCGTTTTTTAAGTAGTTTTTTATGTATGCTGGATTATAATATAGGTAAAATCAAGCTTGCTTTACAGACCGCTCAAGCAAATCGATAGCCCACTCCACGGATTGTTTTGATAGAATCTGCACATAAGGTAATTTTCTTTCTTAAAGAAGCCATATGTACATCTATTGTTCTATCAGTAACATTTAAATTTCCAAGAGCTCTTTTTCTCAAGATATCTCTAGAAAGCACTCTACCTTGCTCTTTCACTAGCTCTACTAAAATTTTAAATTCGGTAAGAGTCAGATAAACTTCATCTTGACGATACAACACGCGATGAGATTTTAAATCAATATCTAATCCCTCATAGCTTAATTTCCCGTCGACCCCATCCTCTCCGGACGTCACTCTTCTCAGCACAGCATTTACCCGCGCTACCAACTCTCTGGGGTTCAATGGCTTAACTACGTAATCATCCGCTCCAACTTCTAATGTTGTGACCTTAGCGTTCTCTTCATCATCACCAGAAATCATAAGAACGGGAACAAAGCGAGAGTTCGATTGTTG
>JAGRAA010000411.1:980-2108 GCA_020435185.1 Bdellovibrionales bacterium
AGAAAGCCTAAGGTTTCCGAATCGTCTTCGATAATTAAAATTTTGGACATACCCTTAACGCCTAGTAAATTATAGTTGTTTATAAACATAGTGCCTTTATTTATAAGGGCATACATTATATGCAATCAACTATAAGTTACAAATATATGCGACGCAACCTAACTTTTATCAGCGATTTAATGTAAAGATTTTCTTTTAAGGTTTATTAATACGTTCTTAACCTGATCAACTTCAATTTCATACTTGAGACCACAAAATTCACATTGAGCTTGTAGCGCCTCACCTTTTTGAATGATGTCTTCAAGCTCTTCTTCTTCAAACAATATCAGAGAGTTAATTAAACGTTCTTTTGTACATCGACATCCATAATGAACATGATGATCGGACTCCAATAACTCCACATCAAAGGGCTTAAGATACTCATCTACGACTCCTAGTATTCCATTCCCATTATTGAAGTGTTTAGAAATCGATTGCACTCCCTGAACGAGAGACTCTAATTTTTTTATTGTCTCTTCACCAGCGCCAGGCAAGAGCTCGATAATAATCCCTCCTGCTCCTTTAACCACAGATTGGCTATCTACCTGCACTCCAATACTCACCACTGAAGGAATTTGAAAAGATTGATGTAACCAATAAGCTACATCATCACCAATTTCTCCCGTCTGAATTTTAACTGTTCCCTGGTAGTTTTTATCAAACAGAGGGTTTGAGCGAGTGACGGTCAAATTTCCATGCCCAATGGCTTGACCGATAGGAATATCTCCTCCTTCATAGGCCATCTGCAAATTAGGGACTGGCGTAAACCCTCGAACCCTTCCTTCATAATTACTTTCAGCAAAAACAGCTCTTAGAGGCCCATCCCCTTTAAAATATACACTTACCTCATGGCCGTCTTTTAAGTTTGCGGCCATCAAAACCGAAGCCACCATAGCTCGCCCAACCGCCACCGTAGCAATAGGAGAAGTATTCTGAATGGCCTGCATAGTCGCAACAACCTCCGTTGCGTCAATCACAGAAGCTCTTAAGGACCACTTTTTTGAATAATATTTTTGTAAATTTTGTTTTGAATGACTCATAGAACCCCTTGTACCAGAGGGATGGGGGGTGCTGCAACGCAAGATTTTA
>JAGRAA010000412.1 GCA_020435185.1 Bdellovibrionales bacterium
ATATTCTGAAGATGGTTAAAAATGATCAAGCCTTACCTTATGATCGAAAATTTGAAAAAGCTCAATTGCCTGAAGAGTATTTAAATAATATTAAAAACGTTCAAGTTCCTCCTCTTTTGTTGGTTTCTGGTGATAAAAATAAAATTTTTCCAGGAGCTAATAAAATAACTCATGAGAGATTAAGTCATGAGTTTTCCCTTGAAAATACGGAGTATCAAGAATTTAAGGGTTATGGTCATCAAGACATCCTCATGGGGAAACGTTGCAGTAACGAGGTCTTTCCTTACTTTGTTAAGTTTTTAAACGAACACAAGAGGAGCTAAACTGTGCAAATTGATTTTCATTTTGGGGTAACCTATGTTGTCGCGCGATTGGCAGGTTTTGATTTAAACGATGCACATAAAATTGCTTATTCCGCACAGTATGTAGATGATGAGGTTCATGAGGGAATTATAAACTTTAATAATAGGTCTTCCTTTGCATTTATTGCCTCCGCTCATAAAATGCTCGATTACAGAAACTTTGAAGAGTTAGCCAATAAACACGTTTGGATCCCTTTTCATTTTTTACCCGGTAATCAAATTCAATATGCTGACAATACAAAAGCAAGTGAGTTTGAGCAAAAACTCATTTGTCGACCCAATAGTCAAATAGCACAGGATGTGGTTGAAAATTGTATAAAAAATAGAGACAAAAGATTTTCTCTTCATTTACTCGGGGTAACTATGCACACCTATGCAGATACTTGGGCGCATCAAGGGTTTTGTGGGATTACAAGTTTACTCAATACAGTAAAATGCATTTATGACAAAGAAGGATCAGAAGACGACGATATGAATACTTATATTGAGAAATATTTTGCTTCCAGTTGGTGGAAAAAAATTCTCTTAGTTCTCGGTCTGAATTCGTATTTCGAAAAACTTAAATCACAATTTGTTAACGACTTAAATCCAATTGGTCATGGAAGTGTATTGAGTTATCCAGATCTTCCCTTTAAAAAATGGAAGTATGAAAATTGGAATGGTGATCTTGTAGAAAGAGATAATCCTACTGATTTCTCTGAAGCGGTTGAGCATATGTATAGAGCAATGAAGAGATTTCGAGGAGAAGATCAATCTATAGAAAGTGTACAAAAAGATCTTGATTTGATTCATTTGACTTTGCGAAACAATGCCAAAGATAGTGGTGAAGAGCGATTGATAGAATGGTTGAAGTTGATCCAATCGGGAGCATTTAGTTTTGGCAGAGAAAATGTTGAATATCATGCTACAGGTGAGCAATCTTGGTTATTTAAGGGATTAGGGTTTTCTTCAGATGAAGAATTTGTTTTTGAAGATTTAGATTATCCTCATCATTTCATGAAAAAAGATTGGAAGCTGCTTCACGATGCTTTGTTATTTCATAGATTTTCAGTTTTAAACGTTGTTCTACCAGATCACGGAATGAGTGCGAATTAGGAGATATAATGGGATTTGACTATGATGTAATTGTGATTGGGTCTGGATTTGGTGGATCTGTGATTTCTTGTCGATTAGCTGAAAAAGGTAAAAAAGTTTGTCTCTTAGAAAGAGGTAAAGAGTACGGTTTACATAGTTTTCCTCGTCGGATTCATGAAGTCAAAAATCATTTGTTTTGGGATCCTGAAGATAAAAAATATGGTTATATGGAGATTCGAGACAATCCAGAGAGCGATCTGATGTCAGTGACTTCTGCAGGATTAGGAGGTGGAAGTCTGATCTATGCTAATGTGTTGATTCCAATGCCTTCAGAGTATTTTAAATGGTGGCCAAAGCCTTATACAAGGGAGCTTCTTGAGCCTTTTTATAAAAAGGTTTTAGAAACCATGGAGGCCACTCCATACCCTTATGGGAAAGATCCTTACTATACGGACACCCCAAAAACTAAATACTTTAAAGAGGCTGGGGAGAGAATAGAGAAAGCTCATGATGATTTAGAAAAACCTAATGTATTTTTTCCCCATTTAGCGGTTAGATTTAAGGGAGATTTTCCAGGCCATCAGCAAAAAAATATTCATGGTTCTCTTCAGTCCAAATGTAATAAATGTGGGGAGTGTGATATTGGTTGTAACAGTGGAGCGAAGAATACACTAGATCACAATTATATTTTTAGAGCTAGAAATTTATCAAATAACCCTATTGATATTAAAACTCAAGCCGATGTACAAAAGATTGAGCCCTATCAAGAAGGGTATAAAATTGAATATTTGAATTTAGCAGAAAGCGGACGCAAAGTGCAGATGACGGCCGGGAAAGTTTTTATTTGCGCGGGATCTTTAGGTTCTACTCGTTTATTGCTTAAGCAAAAGAGGATGGGGACTTTACCTTGTTTAAGTGAAGCATTAGGTACACGATGGAGTGGAAACGGCGATTTATTGGGGTTTGGTCTTAATTGTGAAAAAGATTTGGATCCGACGAATGGTCCTGTCATTACGACGGCCATTAACTTTAAATTTGATAGTTATCCTGACGGATATCCGAGTGCACTTTATTTAGAGGATGCCGGAGCACCAGTAGGGTTAGCTTGGTATTTGGCAGGTAAGCAATTGTCTCCTGATAGTTTTTGGCAGTCGCTAAAGCTAGGAGGAAGATTTATCATAAATAGATTCAAAACTATATTTGGTTTACAGAGCCCTGGAGAAGAAATTAATATAGGTGATAAATTTGCTCATGCGATTGATTCTGATAAAAATCTTCGTCAGCTCATGATTCTTTTGGGTATGGGCAAGGATCGATCTACCGGAAAGCTAGAGTTAAGAGAAGACGATGAATTACTATTAAAATGGGATATTCGCCCGAGCCAAATACATTTTGATAGAACTCGAGAAAGAATGAAAAGTGTGGTTAAAGAGCTAGGTGGGATATTTTTAGATAATCCACTAACTGAGGTTGATAAAATTGTTGCTGTTCATCCTTTGGGAGGATGTCCTATGGGACCGTCTAAAGAAGAGGGTGTTGTTGATCCATTAGGAAGGGTTTACGAATATAATAATTTGTACGTTGTCGATGGAAGTATTTTTCCAACGTCGGTTGGTCCTAACCCAGCATTAACTATTGCGGCAGTAGCAGAATATATAGCCGATCAAGTGGTATGAAGAATAAGAAGACAGAAAAGCTAATAGATAAAGTAAGACTCATTTTTTTATTCACGGGGATTGCTCTGGGAATTTATTATATGATTTTTGATTATCTTAATAAGAAAAGTTTTGAAAATACATATTTTCTGTTTTCTTGTATTGTCGTTTTGTGTTTGGCCATTGTTCTGCATTATAAAGGAAAAACTCAATTAGCTAACTTTTTTTATTTAATTCCCGCTCAAAGTTTTATGACATTTTTAATATATAA
>JAGRAA010000413.1 GCA_020435185.1 Bdellovibrionales bacterium
CGTCTCTCTCAAAAAGAAGGGTTAACCAAAACTGGCCAATATGTATTTAGAAATGCTCTGACCAGTGACATGCTCGTTAAGCAACTTGTGGCTACCGCTATGGAAAAGCGAGGCTACAAGAAATTTGCTATCTTGTACCCAAATGATAAATACGGAATTGAATATGCAAATCTTTTTTGGGATGAAGTCTTAAGACGAGGGGGAGAAATCACTGGCGCTCAACCTTATACGTCAAAAGAAACTGACTTTAGCGGACCTATTAGACGTCTTGTTGGAACCTTTTATGTAGAAGACAGAATTAGTGAGTACCGTTTGCATTTAAAAGAGTGGAAGAAAAAACAAAAAAGACTTTCGGAGAGAAATACCCCTCCAACGGATCTTCTTCCGCCAATTGTGGATTTCGATGCTTTATTTATTCCAGATGGCGTAAAGGCATTAGGGCAAATTGCCCCAACATTGCCGTATCACGATATTTCTAACCTTCCTCTTATGGGTACAAATTTATGGAATAATTCTCAACTCATTTCTAGAGGTCAGTCCCTAGTGGAAAAATCTATTTTTGTAGACGGATTGGTCACACAAAATACAAACTTTAAGAAAACTCAATTTTTTAACGAATACAAAAAAACCTTTGGCTTAGAACCCGGTATGCTTGAAGCTCAAGCATACGATATTGGCCTGATGCTCAGACAGCTGATTAATTCTGGAGTAAATAGCCGTGTAGAATTAGCTCAAGCTCTTTCACACATAAAAACCTTCAATGGTTCTTTAGGGCAATTAGCGGTAGATGAATCTGGGGAATTCACACGACCTATTTATAGCCTGACTGTTTTAAACGGAAAAATTCTTAGTGAAGATATCGCAGAAATGGAAAGGCAAAACGCTACAACTACTCAGTGATTTCTGCCCTTACAGCATCGCAGAATTGAGGCATAAAATCCGTTCTGCCTTTACTGATTTCTCTATATATTTCAAAAAGTTTATATATACTTTTGTAGGGTATGCTAGGTTTATCAATAACGCTTTCGTAATTGCTCATATCTCTTTCCTCATAACTCTGCTTCTTATCATTAAAATAGTATTTAAAATAAAAATAGAGAGTTGAATATGCTAAGTCACTATTAGACCCGGAATTAAACGGGTTTCCCACTCGGCTTAAACTTAAATCGTTTGTAAAAAGGTCTCCATATTTTTCAAACAAAGCATCTCTATCTAGACAGACTTCACCTATAATTTCTTTTTGTTTACCCCTCTTCGTAGATCCAAGCCGTCTGGCGTAAATTTTAGACAAATGGTATTGAAACATCATGGATAGCCTAGTGTTGGGCATATTGCCTAAAGTTCTAAATCCTGTATCGATTTCTGGATAAGGGTTATATGAACCCACAAAAGCTCCGCCATTTTCTTCGCCAGGCTCGACTATCAACTGAAGAGTCGAATGGTAGGGGAAGGTTTGATTGAGAGATTTCAAAAGCTGATACCTAGGATGAGATTTTGCTTTTTCTTTATATTTTAAAAATGCTAATAATTCGGCTTTATCTCTCCTTGTCGTTCTTAATGCACTTGTGTGATCAGCATCTAATTTGTGGGGATATTGCTTGATTGTAGCGAGGTCAATTTTATCAAACCCCTCATCTTCTTCATTTTTGCTTTTTTCTTTTTGTATAAGAGAGTCATCATTTGATCCGTAAACATCTGGCCAAGAACTATATCTAGACCATATATATCTCGCAAACCCAGTTTTTTGAAAGGACTGAGGATCTAAACTATGGCACCCCATACAAGCTCTTGGGTTTGGCTTACTTATAACCACTCTATCGTCAAAATATTCAATTTCGTCTTCTTCTAGAGCTGTTTGCTCTGCTATAGTTTTTTTATCAACGACTTCTCCTTGAACAAACTCTTCTTCTTGCAAAAATATAACACTTCTAAAATAAAGGTTATCTTCACCAGCCTCTACTGTTTCAATGCTTGAATAGCCTCTCAGGTCAGGATCTCCGCTAAATGTGTAGATTGTTTTTCCACTGTCTCCAAAAAGAATTGCACGAGGATTTAACATGGTTCCAGACTGCAAACTTTGGCTATTTTTTACTAATGTGTAATTTTCTAAATACTCTTCAGGTAGTTGCAGTAAAGCCTTTGCCACAGAATTAGACTTTTTCTCTAAGATTCTCTGTTTAAAGTCAGTAAACTCTAAATTGGCCAAAGCTGGCAGAGTGATTTGAATTAATAATAGAATTAGGCTTCCTTTAAAAAAAATTTTCATAACGCCAAAAACTTGCAAAGGTCGTTCCTACCCATGAGTCTGCTCATTCAAATATAATGACACTACAACTAAATTAAGTGTTTACTCTCACAAAAATGGTCACTCTCCGCCCTTTTTTTCTACCCTATAAACTCTTCTCAACGATCACAATTTATACACTTTCTTTCTAACCCCGCAGATTCTCTTAAATTTTCTTACATAAGAAAATCTTATATTAAGGCCAATTATTTTTGCGCAGTAAGTCGCTAACCCAAAGCCCTTGGGCCCCTGTCGTTCTTACAGACACTGACAGGAAGTCTGGTGTTCAATAAATAGATCAATCATCTTAGATACTTCTACAAACATATTTTGTTTTTTTGTCCTATCCTCTAAATCGTTTTTTGCCATGGATGGCACCTTGGCCCAGGGAAGGGCCTTTGATGATTGGACAATCCATAACAAACATTTATAGGGGGGGCTATGTCTAAATTAGATAACCTAGTCATTCAAGAGTGCAAAATTAAGCTTATTAATAAAAAGAAAGAGGTTTTAAATCGGCTTCATGAACTCGCTCGCGACTTCAATTCTTTAGATAAAGGCCGAGACGAAGTGGATTTGTCTACGGCTAACCTTGCCGAGAACCAATATCTTTCAACAAATAAACAACTAAGAGAAATGATATTAGAAATTGATGCTGCCTTATTTAGGATTCAGTCCGGACACTTTGGCTTTTGTGAAGAAACAGACGAACTCATTGAGCTCCCTAGACTTATGTCGATTCCTTGGACGAGGCTTAGTATAGAAGGAGCAGAGATTAGAGAATCTTTAAAGTCCCGCTATCTTCGCGTGTAATAATGTCCACAGATCTCACGTCCAGCTCGTAATTTAAATTCATTTATATTTGTCTAACTCTACTACATTTTTAACGCGGCCCAATCTTAAGGCCGCTGAATTATTTAAAAATCCGGACTATTTATCTGTGATTTTTTACTAAACCTGTCGTCCTCCATTGCCGAAGTATTCTTTAACAACAGATGAAATTAACATAGACTCGCCGTGGAGGCTTGAATGAGTTTAGATGATAAAGCGCTAGAAATACCAGAATCACTACCCATGCTACCTGTAAGAGATATCGTGGTTTTTCCTTATATGATTCTTCCCTTATACGTAGGAAGAGAAGCCTCTATTAGAGCCGTCGAAGAATCACTATCAAACAATCGCCTAATTTTTCTTGCTTCGCAAAAAGAAATTACTGAAGAAAACCCCACAGCAGAGACCATATACACTACAGGAACTGTTGCCATGATCATGAGAATGAGAAAACTCTCCGACGGTAGAGTAAAGATTCTTATTCAAGGTGTTTCTAAGGGTCAAATTAAGGGATATAAACAAAACGATCCTTTTTTCAAAGTGGAAGTAGATAAAATTGATGAACCAGAAGCTTTAGAGTCTCAAGTCGAATTCGAAGCGATGATTAGAAACGTAAAAGAGCAACTTGAAAAAATCATTGCTTTAGGCAGAGTTCTTTCTCCAGATATCTTACTTGTCTTAGATGATATCTCTGAACCCGGACGCCTTGCTGATCTTATAGCCAGTAATTTAGGCTTAAAAGTTTCTGACGCTCAACGGGTATTAGAAACTCATGATCCTAAAGAACGCCTACAATTGGTTAATGATATTTTGACTAATGAGTTAGAAGTATTGCAAATGCAAGCTCAAATCAGAAATACTGCTAAAGACGAAATGAATAAAAGTCAAAGAGAGTACTTCTTAAGAGAGCAAATGCGCGCTATTAAAAACGAGCTTGGCGACAATGACTCTAAAACTGAAGAGGTCGACGAGCTGAAACAAAAAGTTCTTGATGCTCACATGCCAGAAGAAGTTCAACTGGAGGCTTTAAAGCAATTAGCAAGATTAGAGAGAATGCATCCGGATGCAAGTGAAGCCTCAATGGTTAGAACATACCTAGATTGGATGGTTGATCTTCCATGGGATAAATCTTCAGAAGACACTTTAGACATTGTTAAAGCAAAAAAAGTTT
>JAGRAA010000414.1 GCA_020435185.1 Bdellovibrionales bacterium
CCAGATGTGATTGGTTTTGGAATTTATAAAGCTATAAATAAAAAGGTTAAATTGGGGATGGGTTTGAGTATTATTCCGAGCAATTTGTTGCTTTCTAATTTGATCAGTTCTGAAACCTCTCAAGTGAGCGAAAGATACAATATGTTGGTCTCTCCGCAGGCAAACATCATAAACACCGGGATAAAAGTAAAATACTCTCCTTGGCTAAAAAGAAGTTCATTGGAGTTTTTTTATGGGCTATTGATTGTGAATGCTGGGGGGAAAAGTAGTTTACAGAATTCTTCAAGTTTACAGTCGGCCTATGTGGCCGAGGTTGATGTTACTTTGATTCAAAGTTATTTAGGCTGTAATTATATTTATGATTTTTATAAATCAGAAAATCTAAAAATGGGATTTCAAATTGGACTAAGTTATAGGTTCAATGCTCACCTTAAATCTCGATTGAGAGGGAGTTTGCCAGCATTTTTAGATGTTGCCCCTGAGTATAGAAGTTCGGTGGTCGATGGCACAGCGGAGTTGATTGATCACATATCTTCTGATTTGAATGAAAATTTTAATACAAAAAGAATTTTACCCAGTATTGGGTTCAAAGTGACTTGGTAAGGAGTGAGAGTATGAAACCATGTAGTGTTTTACTATTGTTATTATTATCTGTGGTGAATTTTGTGGGTTGTGCAGTAGGGCCATTTTCTGAAGGGCAAACCGCAAGAAGTTTGAAAAAAGGCCAGTTGGAAATCGTAACTCAGTTAGAAGCAATTGAAGATGAGGATGGAGTGAATGCCAGCCCTGTTGGACATATTCAATATGGAGTTTCGGATCGTTTTGATATAAGTGCTAAAACTGAGTTTCAGACCTATAGTTTTGGTTCTAAATATTCTTTTGTGAATTCAATGGATAGAGGATATTCGGCGGCTACTATTTTTAACCTAATATTAGCGAGTTCACAGATCTCTTATCAAATGGGAATTATTCAAAGCTATAAGACAAAGTATTTTGAACCCTATATATCGGTAAAATACAATTTGGCTAATATTAATCCGGCCGATTTTGACAAGACTTTTTTTAAATCCAGTTCAGATTTATCATTTAACTTTTTAACTCATAGTTATGGTTTGAAGATATGGATCACACAGGATGTGTCTGTTGGTCCAGAGCTGACTATTTTAGAGAAGCCAAGTGGGAGTACGGAATTTAAATATAAACATCTCTGTGGACTTCTGGTTTCGATAAAGTTTTAATTTTCAGAAGCTTCGCCATAAAGTAAGACGTGATCTTCATTGAGTTCTAGAACAGTTTTAAATTCGGGGATCATCATTTTGTAGAGCCGGGCTCTGGTGTAATTTGTTTCGAGTACAAATCTTAAAATTGGATTTGGATCTATGGTAAAGAAATCTTTAGCGATAAGGTAGAGTTGTGAGCTGACATTGTCAGCACTTGGTCTATATCTATTTTTCACATACTTACCAAGCTCAATAAAGTCTTGCTGTTGAGTGTAGTGGTCGATAGCCTGTCGGTAGTCTGAGACCTCCTCTAGCGGAACCGAATGGTGTTGGCCTTGTCGAACGTAAAATGAACCTAAGCCTGAGAGAACATGCTCTGGGAGTTGGGTATCTTTATTTTTAATGGTAACAATAAAAAACAAAGCATTCTGTTTTGTTCTGCTTCTATGGATCAGAGTATTCACTTGGTCATCCGTTAAATGAGTTCGCTCAGAAAGTTCTTTTCTAAGAAGCTTTAAATACTCTTCAAAAATTTCTCTTACAATGGGGTCTTGAACGGACCTCGGTCCATTGGTGATCCAGAGTTGGATATTTTCATTGGTATCAATTCTAACAGCCGAAGTTTTTGGAGATAGGTTTTCAAAACTACTAAATGAGAAAGAATGCTGTGATAGGGCATCCACATCCATATGAATGATGGATTTTTGGCTTAAATTACCGCGAGGACCAGCCACTTTTTTTAGTTTGTATATCAAAGGAGTATCTGAAAACAGAGACAAACACTGATTTTTTGCCACGCTGGGAGTAACTAGGCTGAATTGAATAAAAATCACGGTTGCAATAATCTTAAGTAGTTTTGAAAAAGTCATCTCTACCTCTTGAGCCTTTGCTCGAGTTTTTACTTTGCAAGTTAGTGACCGTCTGAAATCAAAAGGAGACTGTTTAAAGCTTAGACAGCATGAATTTAATACACGGAGGTGTCGACAATTGTTGTTTATTGAGAAGTCATTGTCTTTAAAGTCTATTTCTTTTCTTAAAGAGACTCTTGAGAGTCTCTTTTTGTAACGATGAAGATTTTTTTAATCAGGTCTCTTTAGTTTTGAGCAGAGGCCGCCGATAATACTTATGTATCTAGAATTAGGAGTAAAAAGTGGAACGTTATTTGAAAAAACTCTTTCATTAAAATGATAAGCCTTCTCGCTTGTCTCTTTCTTTTATCCTCTTGTAATTTAAATGGCGTCGTCGCAGTCGGATCAGACACGAGTAATCCCAGTAATGGTTCAGGCGGAGGTTCTGGAGTAAGTTGTCCGTCGGGATATATTGCCTTGCCTTCGAGTGTGAATACAGCTTTAGGATATTCTCTTTGCGTAGCAAAGTATGAGATGAAGGTCTCGCAAAATGATGGAACTCCTGTTATGGACGGAAGAGGAAGTGTGGCCTTGGACCCTAGTTTATATAAAGCGGTGTCTAGGGCTTCGGGAACTCCTTGGACACGGATTCTGTACTCAGATGCAATTGCTGAATGTAGTGAAATAGGAACCGGATACAGATTAATAACTAACACCGAATGGAATAAAATTGCTTTGGATATTGAATCTGTGGCTGACAATTGGTCAGGAGGGTTATTGACCTCAGGCCATACGGATGGAGCGATAGATACTAATGCTGTAGCTGATGGGTGGAGTTATACAGGGAATCTATTAGCGGCCGGAAGTGATAGTGATGGTTACGAGGGAACGGGTAATACTTCTGCTCAGGCTTTTGGTTCTGGAGGAGAACAGCGACGGACGTTGAAGCTTTCCAATGGAGAGATTATTTGGGATATGTCAGGCAATGCCCGAGAGAAAGTGGATGCCGATGGCCAAGGGGGAACCATTAGTTATACAGGGATTGGTAACTTTTCTGAGCTTAACTCTACGGATATGTCTAACGTGGTGAGCTCTATGCTGTCGAGCAATGCGGTGAGTTTTAGTATTTCTGATTTTACTCCCAGTTCAGCGTCTTATACCCATAGCGGTGAGAATATTGGGATGTTTTACACTAATGGCGGATCGAATTCTTTAAGGATTCTTTCGCGTGGTGGAAATATGTCTTCGGGCAATAAGCCCGGCCTCTTTGCGGGGGATGCAGACGAAGCGAATACCGGACTAAGTTCATCTGGTGGTTTCCGCTGTGTTTATCAGACTAATTAATTGTGCGCCCAGAACTGGGGCTGAGGCTTTTTAAGTCTCTAAAGGCTCTAAGAAAATTAAGAAAATCTAGTAAGTTCAAGTAATTGACTGCTAAGTCGCGGAAAATTCAATTCATTTTATGGACTCAGCCCCAGTTCTGGGCGCACAATAGATTTCTTGCACAATGTGTAAGTTTAGTGTAAGTTTGTAGGGATGAAAATTGATCAAAGTGTTAAAAGTGGGCCTGCAGAATTTTGTTGGAGTGACATTGAAAGACTCAATCAATGGTTTGCAAAAACAAGAGAAGAGTCAGGGTCTAAATTAGAGTTACAAGGGAGCTTGAAACGAGGTTTGCAAAAAGGTCAAATCGTAGAATGGGGGATGCCTCATGGGCAGAATACTCGATCTGTTTTACTCAGTTTCATTCGTGCGTGCCCTGATTTTGTTTTGTGGGTTTATGGTGATAGCAGTTTAGAGGTCTATCCTCCGGCTTGGGCTGCGCAGGGGATAGACTTAAGTAAAATATACTTTACTTGTTGTGAGCGACCTATACAGACTCTCAAGCCTATCTTTTTAGAGTCAGGATTCTCTTTGATTGTCTTAGATTCTCCCAAAAAATTAACGCAAGGGGAGTTAGCCTTTGCTTGTTCATCCATTCGCAAGAACAAGCAGAGTTTATTTATTGTTCGAGATTTTTTTTTAAATCCTAATAAAGGAAATCCTCTGGCTCGTTTTAGAGTAAATGGGTTTATGATGAAAACTCCTCCTAAGAGAGGAGTAAGTGTTTTACAGTTGAAAGCCGTTAGGGGGAATTCTCAGCCTTTATTTTTAAAAGAAGAAGAGTTCCGATGAGTAATTTTAAAACAACTCATTCTCAACCTGAAAATACGTTTAGTCTTTCTCTTTCTTCAAAAGAAAATGAAGACTTTTTCGTCTTAGGGCTATCCAAGACATTGGAGAATCCTTTTTTTTTAAGTTCTCATGTTATGCAATGGAGAGAGAGTGTCTATATATTTGATATGCGGCCTGTAAAGAGTTACTGGCTGCAGCAGTCGCAAAAAAAAGATATGAATCTTGAGTTGTTTTTTTCTTCTAAAATAGAAGAGTGGTTGGAGTTTGAGTTTAATCAAAAAATAGATTATCAAGGAGTCTTTTGCTCTCATCCTTGGCAGGGGTTAGTTCTTCTGGAGTCTTTACCTCAACGATCACAGATTTTATATTTCTCAAGTCCTTTAGGAAAACGTTATTTAAATAGCTTGAATTGGGACCAGTGGTTTAACGTTCATCATCAATTTATTGGCCATTTGTCTTCAGATTCAGAATATAGAAAAAAAGAATTTTCTCAGGTTTTATTTATGAAAAGAGCTATGCAAAGACTGAGAGTGAGTAAGCCTATAGAGTTAAAATCTATGGAGACCTCAGCTATTAGAAGAAGGTTCGGAGCTCTACTCGGAAAGCTTTGGGGATGGACTTTTTTTCAATCGTTAAAGCAACAAGAGGTTGATTTATTTTCTTTTGCAAAGATATTTTCTGGATTACAAGGGTTTCCTTGGAAAAGTATCCCTATAAAAAAAGCAATTACGGTACAAAGAAATCTTGAATACTCTCTCTGCGAATGGAAAAGTATCGAAGAAGAACTAAGGCATGACTTGCAAAAACTCACGGGCTCTATTCTTTTACAGACTTCAGAACGTCTTACGGAGCTGAGCTGGAAAATCACACTTTACAATTTAGAAGAACATTGTGTAAGAATATCTTTTCGTCACCCTTATGATTTGAGATCTGAAAGTTTTCATTTTAAAACAGCTTTGCTTCAATTTTATTATGCTTTTGAAGGACTTGCTAAAGAGTTAAAAAAAAGAGAGTCTTATTTGGATTTACCAGAGTTTATTCCTGTAATAGCTTGGGAGATTCTTGTATCACAGAAAATAAATAGTCAACCACAAGACCGATCTTTTCTGTTTTCTTTGCAAGATGAAGGAGGAGTTGAGCAAATAATTCACATAGAAAATCAATTGCCGATTAATCTATATAGGTTTCAGTTGCAAAATTCTTTTGTGTTTACAAAAAATTATTCTTCAATAGAAAAAAATAAAAAGAGTAAAAAAAGCAAGGGAGATGATTTAGAAATGAGCCATCTTATCTGTAGAGCAGGGATAAATAGACCTCTTTATGTATTTAAAGAGCCACAAAGTACAGAGACTCCTCGGTCAAAAAAATTTTTAGAAAGAGTATCTTCTCGGTGGTGGAGTGAAAATAATTTAGAGGACTATGATTTATATCAATGTGAGCAGCAAGATAAAAACTATTGGATCGCCAAAGATTCACAAGATCAATGGGTTAAATATGGCCTATTCAGTTAATCGTTTGATTTTTAAATATGGTTGGAATGAATGGCTTTGTAAAACTAATTTCAGTTTTTTGATGGGAGCTTCTCATCCTCATGAAATTATGCAAAGAGCTTGGGCTTTGAATTATTCTTCTATTTGCATCAATGATTACGATGGAGTTTATGGGTTGGCTAGAAGTTTTTTAGATCTTCAGCGGCTAAAGCAAGAAAACTTTTCCTCTGAAAATAAAAAATCATTGCG
>JAGRAA010000415.1 GCA_020435185.1 Bdellovibrionales bacterium
ATACGGCACCTAAATGGTGCCGTATATTCACTCACAATAGCTCTAAAAAAACGTCCGTCAATTTTAAGAGCTTCCCAAATATCTATAACTTTAAGGCAGTCTCGCCGTCAGAAAAGAAGTGTTTTACTAGCATCGCTTTTCAACTTAAATCCAATAAAACAGATTAATAGAGACGCGATAACTACAATGACTGCTAAAATAGGTGAATGAAATGGATAATAATCGCTTTCTTTGATGGACAAAGTTGTTTGTTGGTTCCATCCAGCATAATACTCGGCCCATTCTCCTCGCCAATAATGTAAAATATAAGAGTCGGCAGGCTTTAACATTAAGAACTTTGGTTTTTCAATGTCGTGAAAATCGGTTATTGAGATAGAGTAATTTTCTCCAAACTGAATTTCGATTTCTGCTTGGGTTGGTAGTCTTAAATTTGATTTTTTAAAAGTATCAATAAAAGAAGCCGTTCTTTTAAAATCGTCTAAAATTTTTTGGCTATTTCTAATCGCATCCCCAGATGACATTCCTACAAAAATACCAAAAGAGAAATATAGAAATCCGAGGATACCACCAACAAATATAAACCATCTTAAGATTTTAAAATTTCTTCTAAACATGAATCTCATCATAGAGTATGGAAAAAATATTGTCTACATAACTAATGAATCTTGTGGGACCAAAGACGATTAAAAGCACACATAAATGTCCTAGCGTGATATCTTGCGCTCGATTTTATTGCGAGTTTTAGGGATTTCCAGGAAATCAACGGCGTGCCGCAAATTGTCACTTTAAAATCACTTGAAAGCTGGGTTTGCCTCTGATTTTCACGAAAGCTCATCATTTCATCCAGCTTTTATAAAAAAACGACGGCAATCCGACCATCGAGCACCATTTTAGGATTGGGCAAATGTCCAGTTGTAAGGGAAATATTATAATTAAAAAAAACATCTGATAAAATTAAGTATTCTTACATATAGAGCATGAGGAAAACTGTATGATTAAAATTATTTTTATTTGTTCTTTCTTTTTTGTTGGCTGTACTAGCATGAATAATAAACTTCAGAGGCAGCCCAGCTCCAACTCTACTTGTAGTGTAGAAGAATTAGGAAGTCCTAGTCCAGAAAATGAGAACTTAACTTTCTTTAATAGCAGAAGAATGTTGAGTTTGAATCAAAAATTCAACAATAAGTTGAATTATCTCAATGAATTAGAAAGAGTGTATCCTGAAGACAAGAATTTACAAAACAGAATTCAGGCTCTAGTAGAGGCAAAAAAGACTATTGAATACCCAAATACAAAGGCCTATGATCCACCGAAAGAAGTTAGTCTGAAATTAAGAAAAGCTGCTAGAGTATTGCTAGGCGATATTCGATATGACCCCGGCTTTTTAATTAGAGGTGCAGGCTCTACTTCACCTGGCATGGCATTTTTAAAAGATGATTACAATTACCTTATGAATGATTTTATCCCTAATTTAGATAATGTAGAGCTTTGGTCTCCTCAGGCTTGTCAATAATCCCTTCATTCATGCTGGTTCCGTTCACGTGTCTG
>JAGRAA010000416.1 GCA_020435185.1 Bdellovibrionales bacterium
TTTAAGATAAATCATTAGTAGTGAGGCTAAATTTTGAACTCTGTTAACGACATTCCATTATCAACAACTCAACAACCATGGATTGATGTTCATGCTCATTTTGAAATGTTGGAATTGGACCCAGAGGAGGTTTTGGCTTTATGTAAAAGTCATAATGTGGGTCAGGTGGTGAATATTGGAACCAACCCTGATGACAACCCCAGAGTTTTAGCTTTAGCTCAAAAATTCTATCCTCAGGTGTTTTGTACCCTTGGGATGCATCCCCATGATGCTAAACTTTATGATGAAAATTTCGAGAGTTTTTTGATGAAAAACTTGGAGAGCAAAGAAGTCGTTGCTGTGGGAGAAATTGGTTTAGACTACTATTATCTAAATTCAGATATAGATACTCAAAAAAAAGTGTTTCGAAGACAGTTAGAAATAAGCATTGAAAAAAATTTGCCCGTAGAGATACATACAAGAGACGCTGAAGCTGAAACCATTGAAATTTTAAATGATTTTAAAGGAGAAGTGAAAGGGCTTATTCATTGTTTTACAGGAACTAACTACCTTAGAGATGAAGCTTTGAATCTTGGATTAAACATCTCTATAAGTGGAATCGTGACTTTTAAAAAAGCCGATGATCTACGGAATACAGTAAAAGGCATCCCTTTAGATAGATTACATATTGAGACCGACTCTCCATTTCTTACACCAATGCCTTATCGAGGTAAAAAAAACAATCCCAGTTATGTTGTTCATGTTGCGCAAAAAGTGGCTGATATTCATGGTGTGGAATTAGAAGAGTTAGCTCAGGTGACACAAAATAACGCTAGAAAACTATTTAAAAAATTAGTGATTTAGTAGGAAAGGAGAAAACGTGAAGACGTTAAGAGTTGGAATTAACGGTTTTGGTAGAATTGGAAGAGTATTGTTTAGAGCTATAGCTGAAGCTCCTGAAAAAAATGTTGAAGTTGTGGGTATCAACTGTTTATCGGACGTGAATTCCATGGCTCACTTATTAAAGTACGATTCTACTCAAGGACGATTCAAAGGTGAAATTAAGACAGAAGGCGAACAGCTGGTTGTCAATGGAAAGGTTATCAAAATTAGTCATGATCGTGACCCTTCTAAGATTCCATGGAGTGCATGGGAAGTTAGTGTGGCCATGGATTGTACTGGAGCATTTAAAAAGAAAGAAGATTTCTTAAAACATATTCAAGCCGGAGCTAAAAAAGTTTTAGTCTCTGCTCCCGCCGATGGAGCCGATTTGACAGCAGTTTATGGTATTAATCATGAAAGCTATGACTCTGCTAAGCACGATATTGTGAGTAATGCCTCATGCACTACGAATTGTCTTGCTCCGATAGCTAAAGTTCTTCACGAAGAGTTTGGGATTAAGAAAGGAATGATGACGACTGTTCATTCTTACACTAACGATCAACAAGTTTTAGATGCTTTTCATAAAGATTTAAGACGTGCAAGAGCCGCTGCAGTCAGTATGATACCAACGACGACAGGAGCAGCTAAAGCTGTAGGTAAGGTTTTGCCAGAATTAAACGGAAAAATTGATGGCATATCTATCCGAGTTCCTACTCCTGACGTGAGTTTGGTAGACTTGGTGTTTGAATCTGAAAAAGAAGTTTCTAAGGAGGCAATAAACGCCTCGTTGATCAAAGCCTCTGAAGGTTCGTTAAAAGGAGTCTTGAGCTATACGGATGAGCCTTTGGTGAGTGTTGATTTTATGGGGAATCCATTTAGTTCAATAGCTGACTTATCCAATACAATGGTTGTTGGGAAAAACATGGCAAAAGTATTTTCTTGGTATGACAATGAAATGGGATTTTCAAATCGAATGATCGATTTAGCGACGTATATGGCTAAAAAGGGGTTTTAACTTGAATAAATATTTAAAAGGTATTCCCATTATTGACGAGGTCGAACTTGATGGAAAAGTTGTCTTTATTAGATGTGACCTAAATGTGCCTTTAAAAAATGGTGTAGTGACTAATGACTATCGGATCAAAGCGAGCTTGCCGACAATTAAATATGCGATGTCACAAGGTGCAAAGGTTGTTGTTGGATCTCATTTGGGACGTCCCAAAACTGAAGAAGACAAAAAAGCATTGTCTATGGAACCAGTGGCCGAAAAGTTGAGAGAGTTCTTAGAGAACAATGTTTATCTTGTTGAAGACTCATTGAGCGAAACGACCAGAGGATTACTTTCGGGATTAAAAAAAGGAGATTTGATTCTGCTTGAAAACTTGAGGTTTATTCCGGGTGAGACTAAAAATGGTCCAGAGTTGCCTAACGCTGTGGCGGATTATGCAGATGTCTATGTTAACGATGCTTTTGGCGCGAGTCATAGGGCCCATTCCTCGATTGTCGGAATTCCAAAAATGGTAAAAACCTCATGTGTTGGATTTTTGATGAAAAAAGAAATCGAAATGCTGAGTGAAGTGATAGCTTCTCCTGAAAAGCCTTATGTCGCTATATTAGGCGGGTCGAAAGTGAGTGATAAGATCGAGATCATAGATAAGTTGATTGATGCTGTAGACACTTTTATCATAGGTGGCGCTATGGCCTATACTTTTTTGAAAGCTCAGGGGATTGGTGTAGGTAAATCTTTAGTGGAAGAAGATAAGCTAACCTTTATAAAAAACTTTATCAAAAGAAAAGACTCTCGTGGTAAGAAGCTTCTTTTACCGATAGATCATGTTGTGGCCAAAGAATTTTCTAG
>JAGRAA010000417.1 GCA_020435185.1 Bdellovibrionales bacterium
TATTATAAGCCTTACGATGGTTCTGTAGAGAATAGAGAGCGTATAAAACAAATTTTAAATTGGTTAAGTCTTCCTGAAAAAGATCGTCCTCACTTTTTGACTTTGTATTTTTCTGTCGTTGATAGTCAAGGTCATCAACACGGCCCCAAAGATCCAGTGAAAGAGTCGTCACATCCTTTGAAAGAGTCCGTTTTAGAGATAGATAAAGTTTTGGGTGAGCTGTTTGATGGACTCCAAAAAACAGGATTAGATATAAATGTTATTGTTGTTTCAGATCATGGGATGAAAGACATTGAGGAATACAAATATTTAGGTGACAAAGGAATAGATTATTCGGACTTTAAAGTCGTTGGGTCAGGGCCTATGATTCAGTTTTATAAATTGAACGATAAGGCTGATGTAGACAGACTGAAAAATCAATTAGTGTTTAACTCACAGGGAAAGTACAACGTTTATAAAAAATCTGAGATTCCTGAAAAATATCATTATACACACCCTACTCGAGTGGGGGATTTGATTTTGGTCAGCGAATGGGGCGTTTACACCTACGCAGACAAAACCCGTGCTCAGCATCAGCAAGAAATTGCCCAAGCTGAGGCTGAAGGTAAGCACCCTAGTAAGGCTACGCATGGATGGGATCCTTCTCGCCCAGAGATGCAGGGTATTTTCTACGCAAGAGGACCACAATTTAAGCAAAATCAAGTGATTGATGCGTTCGAAAATATTCATATTTATCCAGCGGTTTTGTCGATTCTTGGGGTCAAGCCATTATATCCTATTGATGGTCGTTTAGAGGTTTTATCGCCTATCATCAGACGATAAATGACTTGTTAGACTCATAAATATTCATTACATTAACAGCGGCTATGAATATTGACTTACTTATTTTAGATTTTGGTTCTCAATTTACTCAGTTGATCGCCCGGCGATATAGAGAAATGGGATTTTATGCAAAGATTTACCCATTTGATCTTTCAATAGATGAAATAAAATCGATGAATCCCAAAGGGATTGTCCTCAGTGGAGGCCCTTTTAGTGTTTTTGGTGACGAGGCTCCAAAAAGAGATGTTAAGGAGCTTTTAGATATAGCCCCTCTCATGGGTGTTTGCTATGGCATGCAGTTGATTGCTTATAGTCTGGGGGGAGAAGTAAAAAGTTCTTCTCAGAGGGAATATGGGTTGAATACCATTCAATGGGAACGAAGAGTTTTTGACCTTCCAGAAAAGCAAGATGTATGGATGAGTCATGGTGACGTGGTTTTGTCTCCTCCGCGAGACTTTGAAGTGATTGCTTTTTCATCCTCAAAACATCCTGCGGTTATGGAGAGTGATCGTGTTTTGTGTATGCAGTTTCATCCAGAGGTTGTCCATACTGAATATGGCGACAAACTTTTAAAAGAATTTGCTTCGAATTTTTGTGAGCTTAGTCCTCAGTGGAACGCTCAGTTGATGCACGAAGAGGTTAAGCGATCTATCAAAGAATCAGTTCCCGCTGAAGCTCATGTGTTATGTGCTCTAAGTGGAGGTGTAGACTCTACGGTTGTCGGGGCGGCTCTTACTGAAGTTTTAGGGAGTGAGCGAGTTCACTGTGTCTTTGTGGATAATGGTCTTTTGCGGCATAATGAGTTTCAAGAAGTGTTGGATATCTATAAAGAGCTTGGCTTGAATGTATTGGGAGTGGATGCCAGCACATTGTTTTTATCCCGTTTAGAGGGCGTAGAAGATCCTGAAGAGAAAAGAAAAATAATTGGCTACACCTTTATAGATGTTTTTAAAGAGCAAATAGTTAAAATTGAATCACAAATTAAAAAGCCGATTCAATGGTTAGCTCAGGGAACTCTTTATCCTGATGTTATCGAAAGTGTTTCTGTTTATGGTAAAAGCGAAACTATTAAATCTCATCACAATGTAGGTGGTTTACCAAAAGACTTAAATCTCAATTTAGTCGAACCTTTGAAAGAACTTTTCAAAGATGAAGTGAGAAAGCTAGGAAAAGACTTAGGAATACAGGAAAGGTTTTTATGGCGACATCCTTTTCCTGGTCCTGGTTTAGGGATTCGCATTATTGGCCCCGTAACCTTTGAGGACTTACAAGTTCTTAGGATGGCTGATAAAATTTTTATTGAAGAGTTAAAAAAGGAGAATCTTTATAATCAAATATGGCAGGCTTTTTGTGTTCTTTTGCCTGTAAAAACAGTTGGAGTTCAAGGAGACAAGCGTACCTATGAAAAGGTCTTAACTCTAAGAGCTGTGACTTCTAAGGATGGTATGACCGCCGATTGGTTTGATTTTCCATCGACCTTTTTAAGGCATGTTTCTAATAGAATCACCAACGAGGTTCGTGAGATTAATCGAGTGATTTATGATATTACAAGTAAACC
>JAGRAA010000418.1 GCA_020435185.1 Bdellovibrionales bacterium
GAGAAGAGGTTTCTGCGAGTATTCGGCTAGAAAAAGATGCTGTATTAGATCAAAGAACGGGGGTTTGTAGCATCTACCTTTATGAATTTGTTGAAACCAATATCAGAGGGTTTGCCTTTACTCATTCAAAATTTGTAAAAATAGGAGAGAGAGTGGCCGAAGACTGCCGATGAGTAAAAGTCTAAAAAATGTCTCACTTTTAAACAAAATAGTTAATAAATATTAGATATTTAGTTTAGTTTTCATTTAACTTGGACCTTGGTTCATCCGATGAGTATTTAAATATTTATGTCATCTGGAGGATCATGTGTCCAAGGTTTTATATCAAGCAAAACCTAAAGGTAACGGAGAAGAGATTAAGTCTTATCTTGAATCGCATTTAGTAACCACTCAGCTCTCCTTTGATAAGCGGAGTTCCTTGTCTTTTTTAAGATATGAACCTCCGCAAATATTCGTTATGGAAGTTCCTAAAGTTGAAAGTAATGTCAGTTATTTTATTGATGAAGTGAGAGCGGCAAATTTTGATCGCCCTATTGTTTTATTGGGAGGGAAAATAACTACGCAAAGAAATAAATTAAACTGTGATTCAAAACTGATTCATTTTATGGACTTGCCGCTAAACAAAGATTTATTACTGAGCTTATTGAGAAAACTTTTAATGAACCCGAGCTGTACTCCGCAAAGGCATCCTCGGTTTGTGACTGAACTTGAATTGGATATAGAGGCGATGCAAACGGGTGAAGTCTATACTTCTAAAATGGTGAATCTTTCAAAGGGCGGGGCCTTCTGTGAATTTCAAGAAAATCCTAAATTTCAAGCTGGAGAATTGATAAAGTTGAACATCCCCAGTGATGGAAACATTAGTGAGCGTACATTAAACGGAAAAGTTGTTTGGATTCAAAAAAAATCTTTGATGAATCCTACCCCTGGATTAGGTGTACGTTTTGTAGGAGTTGATGAGCTTTACCAAAGTTTACTGAGTTAAGCCATTTCAACAAGTTCAGAAAGAGCTTTGTTTATTCCAGTAAAAACTTTATAAGGAGTGTCGTCGTACATATAGGCTGGAGAAGTAATAATTTTATTTTCTCTATCGGTTACATAGTCGTCTACAGTACACTCAACATGTTGAGCTCCGGTCTTTTCTATTTCTAAAGCAGTATCTTTGTCATTTCCAATGGTCACGGCAATATTGTATGATCCTAAAACTCGTGCGACAAGAGCAGGCGCTATACACCAAGCGCCTATGGGTTTTTGTGAGTTGTAGAAGTCGTTGATTACTCTTTCTACATCTAAGTTTACCTTGCAGTCAGCTCCTTTTGAGGCAAAATCACAAAGATTCTTTGCTGCCCCAAAACCACCAGGGAAAACCACTGCATCAAAATCTCCTGATTTCAGTTCTTGGAGGTCTTTGATGTCTCCTCGAGCAATCCGTGCAGATTCTTTTAATACGTTTCTGTTTTCTATAGTCTCTCCGGTGACGTGATCCAATGTTTCGGCTTCAATATTTGGAGCAAAGACTTTGTATTCGACATGATGTTGAGAGAGAGAAATTAAAGTGGAGACAGCTTCTGTAATTTCAGCTCCATCTTTAAAACCACAACCTGATAAAACGACTGCTATTTTTTTCATATGACCATGATTAATAAATTCGATTTTACTGTCAAGTATTGTCTTTTAGCTTCTTTATTCGTTTTCTTTTAAAAAATTGAAATCTCTTAAGACAGTACATAGAGATATAAAATAGTTATTTCCTGAGGCATGTGCCCATGTTTTAACACAATGGCTAAACAATCCATTAAAATATTGATAGTCGCTAAAATCGTAAAAATCAATATAGGGGAGGTCTGAGCTAATTTGCAAATCATGATGTTCAACATACTCTGAGGCTTTGACAACAAGATCGAATGAAATTTTGTATCCTTTAAAGCTACAGGATTCAGTCTGAGAGCAGTTTGTGGAGTTTAGCTTGAGATCAATCGGTAACACTTCTAAGTTATGAAAGGTGACTTCGTTTTGCGAGCTTAAAGTGTCGATAGACGAGTTCTTAAAAAATGAGCGTTTAAAGTTTTGAATAACAGTATTGGGAATATATCCCACCTTTGAAATTTGCTTAGTTACAGGAGTGCTGCCGTCTGTTTCTGCGGTCTCTTCAATTATGGTGAAATCAATGGTTTGAGTGGATTTTTCAACTTCTGATTTTTTTATAATTTGAGATTGAACATCCGCTAACTTATATATGGGTCCATCTTGAACAACTTGGTTAATTTCATAATGTGTAAATGAATTTACAGCCATTTTTGATGGATCAACGTCAGCAAAAGGGGTGTACACCGCTAAAAAGATATCTTGAATTTCTACTTGATTATCTTTATTAAACCGTTCGAAGCCTTTATCCTCAAATCCTACAGAGCAACTCAGTAAAGAAAGAGTAAATATAATGATAATGAGTTTCATAAAATCCTCTTAAATGGAGTCCCATCCCCACATCCACATAGGAATCGGTAAACATGTTTCCAAAGTTTCTTTAGTTTTAGAGTCGAAATTATATATTTGAGAAGCCTTTGAGGGGCCAAAAATCAATCGTGTCAGATCTATTTCACTGTCCGTTTTGAATAAATTGTCTACGGTGCCAATATAAAAGAAACCTTCCTGGTACTCAAAAATAAAGTCGTCTATTCCAAGAGCTCTCGCATGACGTTTTACTTTGGACATTAAATTTTGTGGAATCAAAATTTTTATGAGACCTAAAAAACCCTGGTGATGACTATATCCTTTTTCAGTCAACTTTTTATTTAGATTTAAAGAGTGTTCTGGTGTTATAAGTCTAAGGGGTTTTTGTTGATCTTCTAAGGCATAGTTTAATAGGGGAAAAAGATGAGAGAGATTCCCCCCCCATTCATGGATATAGCCAGCTAAATCGGCCCCTTTTCCTTCGACGGCATAGGCTTTCAGCTGATTGTTTTGGTCCCAAGCTGTATAAATATTGGAGTTGGGAATTTCTAAAAACCTTTGGTAGTCTCTTGGGGTTCGAACGACTCCAACTGTATGGTGCGTGTAAAGCCTTAGCAAAGCTTCTCCAGAAATATTTTTACCTTTAATAATTTTAAGTTGATGGGGTTCTATTTCAAATTTTTTATCAAGGAGCCAGCTATGTTCTCTTCCGGCAGCTTCGAATCCTAATTTTTTATAAAAGTCGTAGAGATCGCTCCAAAGAATAGCGAAGTCACAACCGTGATTTCGTGCAGCCTCGATTGAAGCTTCAAGAACTTTTCTACTGAGACCTTGGTTTCTATGGTTTTTGTCGGTACAAACACTACCAATAGCGGCAACTTTAAAAATCCCGACAGGAGTTTTAACGATATGAACTTTTGTAACAGCATGAGAGAGAATTTTGTCGTCTTTTTTTATTATTTTTACATTATAAGAGTTGTTGTTTTCAAAAACAGTGGGGTACTCATCTTTTAATGACCAATCTACATGGTCTCTTAGATTGTGGTCTAAAAAATCGATAATTTCTTGCTGTTCTTCTTTATAGGGTGATCTTGGTCCTTCCATGGCTCCTCCTCACTAATTATAGTTTATAGGGTAAAAGCCGTTGTGTATCTTCAGGGTCGCTCCTGGAGCTAAAATCCGGTCCTTGATACTAAGGAAATTCTTAAGCCAGACGTTTTTCTAGATTTTCTTTGAAAATAAGAGGTATATAGCCTAGAAAGGGCACATGACTAAAGTCAGAAATTTGAAGAAAAAACAAGAGTCGGCGCAAAAAATCATACGGTTGTTAAAAAAGTATTATCCAGATGCACATTGCGCATTAAATTATACTTCTCCAGGGGAGTTGTTAATTGCAACTATTCTAAGTGCGCAATGTACTGATAAGCGAGTGAATATAGTTACAGAGACTCTATTCAAGAAATATCCCAAACCTCAGAATTTTGTCGATGCTCCAATAAAGGAATTAGAGCAGGACATTCATTCGACAGGATTTTATAAAAATAAAGCGAA
>JAGRAA010000419.1 GCA_020435185.1 Bdellovibrionales bacterium
TAACGGGCAAAGAAAAAGCAAAATGGATTTATCAAAAATTTTTAGAGGCAGAAAAAAGTGGATCTAATATCGATTTTGATGACCTTGTAAAGGTGGCTCAAGAAGATCTTAAAAAACAATCAAAACGGAAATTAAACAAAAATAAGTCTCATCAGAGTTCTTTAAGTAAGCCATCGGAAAACGACCCCTTGATTGTTAAATAATCTAATAATTCTAATTAGTTAAACATTATTTTTTTCTTGATTTAGAGGTTACGATGGTAGATATTAAACACAGTGAAGGTGAGGATTTTCTTCGCCGTCATGTGCTCTTTGACAAGTTAATATGGACGATAGAGGAAGTATGTCAGTTCACGACATACAAGAGAGGAACGATCTATAACTTAGTAAGTGAAGGATCAATCCCTTATAGAAAATGTGGAAGAAAGCTCTTTTTTGTTCCTAGTGAAATTCTGAAATGGATTAAAGGAGAACAAAGATGAGCAAAAAAGGTTATAAAAAATTATCAGGTGTTCCTGGTATTTATAAACACTCTGCTAGTGGTAATTTTATGGCTAGAAAAAGAGTGGATGGTAAATTTGTGCAAGAGACCTTTTCATCACTATTTGAAGCTAAAAGATGGAGAAAAAACTCCAGTAGCCAATCTGCCGATGATGAGCCTTCTGATTATTCTACCCTGAAACAAGTTTGGGAAACTATGCAAAAAGTTCACTTTCCAACTTTGGCTACGAGCACAAAGTCAATCTGGAGAAGACGATATGAACCTTGGAAGTCTATTGAAGATTTACCAATGGATCGTATTAGCCCATCTCGAATTACTTCTTGGGTGAATCATTTAGTTGAGCACTATAGGTCAGATTTTTATCAAAGTTCAGGGCGAGGAAGAGCTGGACGTTGCAACCTTAATAATGAGCTGAATCTTTTCGTGACAATTTTTAATTGGTACAAAGAAAGCGAACAGTTTGAAAAAGAAGCTGTACTTTTAACATGTCCAATTAAGAAGAAACATAAAAAGTTAGGTTTCATAAAACCTGTTCCTGATAAAAAGAAACAAATCGATCTTGAAGACGCATTTTTGTTTTTTGAGTACTTAAAGCCTTTATACAGAGACTTGGCCATGATGCAATTTTATTGTGCTGGAAGAGTGGGTGAAGTTTCAGGTCTCCAATGGTCAAACATTGATTTTAGAAACCGCCGCATGATCATCAAGCACACCTGTATTTGGGATATGGAGAAGAAAACATATTTAGAGCTGAAGCCTTTTCCTAAAAATAAAGAAGCAAGAGTCTGTTATGTCACTGATGAAATAATGGAAATTTTGATTCGTAGGAAAGCCTTTAAAATGCCTAATAATAATTTTGTTTTTCATGTTGAGGGCGCTCCAATCAACTACTGTACGGTTCAAGTGAATTACCGTGAAGCTCAAAGAAAGAGTGGAGTTCCTTACAGCGGAACTCATATTTTGAGGCATGGGATGGCTAAACTAGCCCGTAAAGTGGGAGGTGGCTTAGATGCGGTTATGGCAATGACAGGTCATAAAGACATTAAGCTTGCTGATCATTATTCAAAATGCGATGAAGATGATCAAAAGGATGTAGCTCTTAAGATCATGAAGCATATTAGAAAGCAAAAGTGTGGGCATGGCCTACCTAACGTTGTTTCGCTTATTGGCTATAAAAATGGTACGAAATAATGAAAATGTGGGCATGAGTGGGCATAGGCCCTTTTTGCCAAAGTAGAAGTTAATAATAACAATAAGTTAGAGGACATATGCCCGAACTCCCCGATGTGTAGTGGGGTAATTTCATAATTTAACAAAACCAACAACTTACCAGTATTAATGGGCTTTTCGCGGACTTCTCATTTCATTTTTCCTCATATTATTTAACGTCATTTCACGAT
>JAGRAA010000420.1 GCA_020435185.1 Bdellovibrionales bacterium
GATTTCCTTTTTTAAATTTAATTTGTGCGGATTTAATTTTTACTTCACCCGTGTGAGTGCTTCCTATAACTTTTGATCCCTTCCAGGTCACTTTGCTTTTTGCAAGATCAACATTGCTAGCTTGTGCAGACAATGAAAATGCAAACATAATTAATGTAGTTAAAAGTTTAATGGATTTCATCTTTTCTCCTTTTGTAACATAAGTTTTTTCATCCTATCTGTGTAAACATTTTCACTGATTTTTTATTCTTTTAAAAGAACATTATTTTGAATATAATGTTCTACATATTGAACATTATATAAGTGTTAAGCAGAGGTTAAAATGTGGGTCACTATTGAACAATTGCGTTATCTTAAAGTTATCGCTCAAGAGGGAAGTATTAATGCTGCGGGAGCAAAATTGGGGAGGGCCAAATCCGCTCTGTATTACGGAATAAAGAAATTAGAGGAGCAGTTAGGCTATAAAGTTTTGAATGCCGACAAGTATCGAGTGGCATTGACTCCAAAGGGGATACAATTGTTGTTAAAAATCGACAATTTTTTGGCTGAGTATGATTCTTTTATTGATGCAGCAAGGCAAGTTGGGTCTGGTGTTGAGGCAAAACTAACACTAAGTGCGACTGCTTTATATCCTTTGAATGCGTTGACAAAAAAAATATCTCAGCTGCAAAAGATGTTTTCAAATACAGAAATTGTCTTTCATAGAGAACTTTTGAGTGGCGTAGAGTTACTATTAAAAGATAATGTAGACGTTGCTATTTTAGAAAATTTAAAACCTACACCTGAGCTTGAAGTGAAACAAATTGATGAAGTGAAGATGCATTTGGTGATTTCTCGTAAACACGATTTTATAAAACAAAAAAAATCTTCGCAAAACCTAGAAAACCTATTGGCCTTTCCTCAGGTTATTCAATCGTCCACATTGCCCAGTGACGAAAGTTATGGTGTGCATAAGCACTCTCAGCAATGGACGGTTACCGATATTCATTCAAAGAGAGAGATCATTTTGGCTGGATTGGGGTGGGGCAGGCTCCCTGAACATGATATCATTGGTGATTTAGAAAAGGGTCGACTGAAAGATCTTCATCATATTGAAAAGCCAGTGAAAATTCCTATTTTTTTAGGAAGGAAGAAATCTAAGTTTACCGGAGCTGTGCTTGAATCACTTTGGGAAATGTTTTGAGATAAATGTATTTCTCGGTATAATTAATGTATGGGAAAGAAGAAGATTTTTATAAAACTGGCTATGGTTCTTGAGTTTTTGTTTTCTGCAGAAGGTGCTCAGGCCACATTGAGGTGTCCTTATACTGAGATAGAAAATGCAAAAAAGATCTGCCATGTTTTACTAAAGCCTGGAGATCCAAGTCATTTTTATTTAATTTTGCATAAGGGGTATGAAGAACTCTCTGGATTAAAGAAATTTTCTTTTTTCTCTTATCAAGAGCAAAAAAAACATTCTTATCAGGTGAGATTACGGTTTGATAGGCTTCCTAGGGAGGATTATCTTAAATTAAGATTAGAATTAAAAATCGATTTTGTAGATTTGTTAGCGATTCAGCTGATTAATTTAAGAAGCTATGAAGAAAGAATGCAGTTGGCTGCCAATTATCAAAAGGAAAGCCATTTGAAAGCCTATTTGAATGGAAACCAAAAAAGAAGAGAGCAAGCTATTTTGAAAATACTAAAAAAAGAGTTAGCGCAAAAGTATTTTTCCTGGGAAAAAAGTTCTAGCTATGCCAAGAAAGTATTATCTTCTTTATACTCACTTTAGATTAAGGAAAATCCATGAAAATAACGAGCACGCAAAGCGAATCGGTTCTTAGAAATCGGCAACCCATATTAAAAGAGCTGAGTGATTTTATTGATAAGCCTTGGAGTATGCTGGAGATAGGAAGCGGCAATGGTCAGCACGGCATTTATTTTTCAAAAAATATAGATCATTTAACATGGCAATTGAGTGATCTCAGAATAAATCATGAAACTCTTCATCGAGCATTAAAAGAAGCTTGTTTTCCAGATCAGGTGTTACCTCCTATCGATATAACTATAGGAGTTTCTCACCCAAAGGGAGTTTACGATGGAGTCTACACAGCAAATACCTTTCATATCATGTCTGCCGATTTAATCGGTGATACCTTTAAAATAGCCTCTCAGGTTTTAAAGAAAGGGGGACTGTTTTTTGTCTATGGCCCTTTTAAAGTTGCCGGAGAATTTACAAGTTTAAGTAATGCTCATTTTGATGAGAAATTAAGGGGAGATGATTCTGTAAGAGGCTTAAGAGATCTGGAGGCCTTAGAGTCGGCCGCGCACGAGAATAAAATGAGTCTATTAAAAAAGATAGATATGCCTTCTTATAATTTTTTTATTGTATTCATCAAAGATTACAATTGAAAGTCATAGATCGATCCAAGATCCAAGATTTGAGTCAACTCGTCTAATGCGGTCTCGCACTCTTGGTAAAGCAATGGGTCTGCTAATTCTTGTTCAGAAAGCTCTTCTCGATAATGTTTTTTCGCCCAAGACACAAGTGACGTATAGAGTGAGTCGGTCAGTATGGTTTTTGGGTTAACTCCACGTGCTTCTGATTCGTTGAGAACCACTCTTAAGCGCAAGCAAGCAGGGCCGCCACCATTTTTCATGCTCTGTTTAACATCTTTCACCAAAACCTCAGAAATGGGTTGGGAGTGGTCTTGTGTGAGTTGTGAAAGGTAGCTCCAGACGGCCTGATTTTGACGACTCTCTTCGGGTACAACCAGGGCCATTTTCCCATTAGGGAGGCTTAAGAGTTGGCTGTTAAAAAGGTAAGAGGTCACGGCGTCAGAAACGCTCACGGCAGAAGTGGAAACTTTTATAAAATGGAATTCATTAAAAAGTTGAGCGATAGACTCGCAGGTTAGTTCAGAGTTTAAAAAGGCTTGCTCGTGATAAAAAAGACAATTCCTATTGCCTACAGCAATAACATCATTGTGAAACACTCCTTGGTCAATGACGGCAGGGTTTTGTTGAGCGTAAATCGTTTTCTCTGGATAGAGTTGATGAAGCCTTGCAACGGCCTCAGAGGCTTCTTTGGTTTGTCTTGCTGGAAACTTCTTAGGCGCAGGACTATTCTCAATTTCAGCAAAGCGTCCATAAACAAAAAATTCCACTCCGGCCTCACCATATTGATTACAAAACCGTGTATGGTTAGCAGCACCCTCATCTCCAAAGTTTTCATGGGAAGGAAGGGGGGAGTGGTGGGTAAAATACTGATCGTCTTTAAATGTTTTTTTTAAAATTCTTGAGGTGACTTCTGGCTCAATAAAACGATGAAACTTATTCACCAAATTAGCAGGGGTAATATGAATCTTTCCATCTCTTGTATCAGGAGAGGGCGAGATCGTGGCCGCGTTGGCAGTCCACATGGCTGAGGCTGACGAGAGGCTAGCTAACAATCCTGGAGAGTATTCATAGGCTTTACGAATCCTCTCGGCATAATTTGAGCCTGAAAACCCGAGTTGCTTTAATAGACCGAGATGGGGGCGACAGTGAGGGGCAAGAAGACCTTGTTTGAATCCAAGGTCATGCAAATCCTTCATTTTTTTTAAACCTTGAAGACAAGCCTGTTGAGGATTAGCCACTTGCTTTTTATTGGTCATAGAGGCGACGTTGCCTAGAGATAAGCCTGAGTAATTGTGTGTAGGGCCGATGAGGCCATCAAAATTGTATTCATACCAGTTCATAAACCCTCTTTGCGGTGAGGGTTTAGAACTAGTCTAAGTTTATAAAAATGTCATGATCTAAATGATTAGAAAGAAAACCACAGTGAAATTTTAGGAACGATCCCTGTCAATGTGTAATTTGGCGAAACATCCACTTCTGTGCCACTGGAAGAGAGTTTTGTAAAGGTGTTGCTGAAGTAACTTAAAGTGGGTCCTACAGCCCATCCTCCTGCGTTAAAAGCGTAACCGAGATCAAATTCGAATCCCGTTCCTTTATAAGTGGATGTGGAGGTGACTTTGTATTGGGCATCGATAAAATAGTTGAAAATAAAATTCCATCCTCCGGAAACGTAACCAATGCCAGCACCTAATTTAGGGAGAGTAATATCTGTTCCACCTACGCTGTATGTATAATTGGCGTATTTTACACCGTAGAAAAGACCATTGTTGCCTAAAAATCCTAATGAGAGATCAAGTACCTGCTCAGTGGTAGTTGTGGTTGTACCTTGCCCTTGAGTTTTAGTGGTGTATATTAAATCGGGTTTGAAGATAACTCCAGAGCCTATATTGGCTTGGGCAAGGTTGACAAAGCCCAAGGTGAGTAGAAAAAATATCCCTGCAGTCAGAGTCTTATTATTTTTCATAAACAATCCTTTGTTAATTGGTGATTTAATCAAATCACTGTTTGTCTCTTTTGGCAAGACAAGGACTAAGGTCCTGAGGGTCAATTAAAAATTGGTTAATACTTTTTAAAATTTCTCATTCAAGGAATATAATAGCCTTTAATAAGTTGTGACCTCTAAAGGCGGTAGGTATGAAATATTTATTATCATTGGTTTTATGTTTGGTTTCTCATCAGATGGTGTATGCAAAGTCTGCTGCTCAAAAGGGGCATGCGGTGGCTAAGAAAGTTGAAAAATTTAATAACGGTTTCAAAGGTGATACTTCTGAGATGGAGATGATCTTGATCAACGCCAATGGGGATAAGGTCACCAGAAAATTAGAGTCTAAAGTGAAAGAAATGAAAAAAGATGGAGATAAGGGATTGATGACCTTTCTATGGCCCGCCGATGTGAAGGGGACAAAAATGTTAACCTGGGCGCACAAAGATCAAAATGATGATCAATGGATATATTTGCCTGCCCTTAAAAGAGTAAAAAGAATTACCTCTTCGAGTAAAACAGGATCTTTTATGGGTAGCGAGTTTTCTTATGAGGATCTTGGATCACAAGAGGTGGAAAAGTACACCTATAAACTTTTAAAAGAAACCACATATAAGAAACGCAAAGTTTGGATACTCGAGCGAGTACCAAAAGACAAAGACAGCGGATACTCTCGACAGGTGGTTTGGATTGATAAAAAGTATATGGGGCCAGTTAGAATTGAATACTTTGATAGAAAAAATGAAAAGTTAAAAACAGCCGTTTTCACGAAATTTAAAAAAATCAAAAGATGGTGGAGATCTCTAAACGTGGAGATTGAAAACCATCAAACAAAAAAGAAGTCCATTATGATCTGGAAGAATCTCAAGTTGGGTGTGAATTTAAATCCGAGAGATTTTGACAAAGACAATTTAAAGTGACAAAGAACCTATATTTTTGAAGGTTAAGCAATGGCGATCCAGACTCGTGGTCAAATTGAGCAGATGGCAATAATCAAAACAAAGTTAAAATAGAGCACCTGACTGTCTAAATTTAATAAAGTATAAATTAAATTTATTCTAATTTAGATGATCCCATCTTTTTTAGGAGCAGGGTCCTTCTCCTGCCCATTTTGGTCTATAGAGGGGCAGTGCAACGAATTTACTAATGCTGCCGACCGGAGCACCATAAACCCACGCGCACAAATACAAATAGGGGCCCGATCTTTACTATCATTTAAACAACGATTTACTATTTGCTTCCAAGAATTTGGGGTTTCATGGCCAGATGGTGCAAACATAGAACTCATAATGCGCGCAGAACTTCGCATTCTATTTGCATATATAGAGGCATTTCTACTGGGATCTTTTTTTAAACTTGCTTGAACTCGTTCAAAATTGGGAGAATTGGTAATCTCAATAATTGGCATATTATACTGAATTTTACCAGCATCACACTTATAAGAGTCTTCTCTCTCCTCACCAGTATTTAAAGTTAAATCTTTCGCTTCAATAGTGGTACAATCAGAAGCTTGCACATCTAGGCCCTCTGTTATAGATTTGTACAAACTGTTGGCTCGAAGAGCCATACCACAAAGCCCTTTTGGTACAAAGCCAAATTTCGCTTTTGCTTTAGTAAGCATCTCTCTGTAGTTTTCAAAACCAATGTTGCGACATGCTCCACCAGCTTTTTTATCAGCAACCATACTATTTGCTAACTCAACTTCGTCATCTGACAACATCAACTCCTTTGCACACAAATTGAGTTTATGATCAGCTATTATATTTACAGCGCCTTCCGCAGCAAGAAAAACACCCGCACCAATCAATCCAGCGCGAGCATACCCCTTAGATAACTCACCTATACTGGGCTCTTTTTTACTCATCCTATAAACCATATCGACCATTCTATTTAAACCTGTAGAAGGGTATTTTTCTGTCATATTCCCAATTAAAAAAACCTTCGGATTTGCTTTAGCAAATTCACTTTGTAACTTTAAGCGACGAGCTTCAATTAGCGTTTCTTTACCTTTAAAAAAATGGTCAACTATCTCTTGTAACCTATTTTGCTTTGGGCGTAATTCTTCTTGAAGGTCCATAATTTTTTGATTTTTTGCTTTTTTGGCAATTTCATCGTTTGTATCAACTGGTTCATTTAATGCAGCCCTTAGCTTTCTTTCTAATTCAGTAACTTCATTGGTCAATTGCCTGTTGTTTTGCTCATGACTTGCATACAATTCTCTGGTGTAATCTAATAGTTTTCTCTCTACTTCAGCTTGCCATTTTTTATATCGACTCATTTCACGAGGAAATTTACTTTCAAAAGACTCCGCCCTTTCCGTTTGCAGCAGTAGCTCGAAATCATAAGGAGAAATGTAATTAGGAGACATTCTTTTAAATCGTCGAGACATTTCTATATCTTTTTCATCAGCCATCAACACTTCCAATTGACTTCTGATTTCACTAGCGACCATCAAAGGGTCTTCAAAGCCATATCCTTTATATCCACCCCACTTAGAAGGCAATTCATCTACGAACTTTGAGCTTTTAGAAATTTTTCTAACATGCTCAGCTCTTTCCTTTTTTAATCTCTCTACATAGGCCGCATGATTTTCGACTCCAGATTCAATTTGTCTACGATGGGGATCTTTACCCAATAACTCGCGACTTAATTTTTCATTGGCTAGAACTTCGGCTCTGTTATAAATATTTTTATATTTTTCATATAACACTTGGTCTTTCAGCCTTTGTTTAAAAGCAGCGCTGGTTTTTTTGTAGTCGGGGCTATATTTACCAGGGCTAGTCGATAAATTTTTTCGAATGTTTGCTAAAAACTGAACTGTAGAACCAGCTCCTACTCCCATGCTGGCTAAATAACTGCATCCTGCAACGTCTCCGCTTTTGAAGCAGGATTCTTTGGCTGCTAGTTCTGCAATAAAATCGTCGTCACATCGATTGTCTTGGATTGCATGGGTTTTTTTACTTTTTTTTGCATCATTGCCCATTGCAAACATAGATTGGGAGTTTAATAAAAAAAGAATCAAGATTAGGTGAAACATAAAATTTTTCATAAAAATGTATCGGTGAAAATAATAAAAATGATAAACAAAAATTGACCTAATAACCTCGCACCAAGACTAAAGCATAGAAAATATTTGTGGGCAAAGTGAACTCGTACAAGTATTAAAGGTTACTTTTTGAGTGGTTGAGGAAACTGCACCTTTCTGTACGATTTATCTATGAGTAAATACGGACAGCATAAAAAAAAGCATGAGCAAGAACTCGAAGTCATTTTTGATAAAATACAGACCTATTTAAAGTTGCAAGGAATAAAAGCTCGGATAGAAGCTGATGGGATAATAGGGACGGTCAT
>JAGRAA010000421.1 GCA_020435185.1 Bdellovibrionales bacterium
ACACACAGTCCGGTCGATTTTTTTCAAATATTTCAAAAGCTTCTTTCCCGTTTTCAGCAGTCTGAGTAGAATATCCCGCTTGCTCAAAAATGGCGACTAAGAGCTCAATAAATATGTCATCATCTTCAACAATGAGTATCTTTTTCTTTTCCATTATACCTTCAACCCATCCTTTCAGACTTCGGAAAACTTAAAGCAATGTATCTAGGATGGGATTTTAGAGAGGACTCCATAAACCCTTTATGAGCTTCCATAATAGATTTAATGACAACAAAACTTAGCTCCACATCTTCGAATTCTTTTTCTCCCGATAAATCCTCGGCAGAAACACTTCGTCCATCAGACAAATCTTGAAATATAAGCTTTATAAACTTTCCATCTTCGTCACGAGTTTTCACCTCTAACTTTGAGTCCCCTGTCTTTTGAACAAACTTTAAAACTGTTGAAAGTGAAATATTAATGACCTGAAGAAGCTCGTCCTTATTGGCTAAAATCTCACAGTGTTCATCATGAATATTAAATTGAAGCCCCACATCCTGAGATGAAGCTTGTTCTTTTAACTTAAGACCGATGTTATGCAAAAATTCAGAAAGTGATAAGGGTGCCGTTTTTAATCCAATTTGATCACCTGCCGCAATTCTCAGCAGACCCGTGATTTGACTGATCTGATGAACGACTTTTTGGATAATATTAGAATTTTTAACAATTATAGAGCCTTCTAACTGATTATTAGTGCAATATTTAATAATTCCACTTGCCGCTAAATAAATCGAACTCAGCGGTGTATTGATTTGATGAGCCAATAATCCAGAAAGCCTACCAATACTAGCCAATTTTTCAGACTCCAAAACCAATTGATCTTTTTTTCTTATTTCTTGTAATCGATTTTGAATCTCCACCTCTAGATTTTGATTCTTTATATATAAACCCAATTCGTTAACGACCATTGGCATTAATGAAGCTATCAAGTGGATCAAAAAGAAAGCCACTACGGAGGCAATGGCAAAGTACTCCTGCCGGGCTTTTACTATGGAGTAATCTAGATAATGAGTGGACATCACTGCCGCCGCCAAAAAAAAGAGCGTCTGCGCACTAGTAAACTTAGTATACTTATGCTTAAGACTTAAATATATTACACTATATACGGGGAAAGGAGCTGACATAACCAAGACCGAAGAATAAACCTCAAAAGGAAATCCATACAGTTTTAATACAACAGAAGACAATAAACAGACAATAAATACGACCACGCAATTCTTTAAATTCAGGGTAACATCTCTGACCTCGCTCATAACCAGACCCAAAATGATCTGGGCCACAAATACAGCAAAACCTGATATAAAATAAAAGACGGATTCGTTAGTGGCCACAAATAAGTTAACCAAAGAACTCACTAAAACAGCAGTCCAATATAACGAAGAATACACATAGATTTTTTTTCGGTCGTAATAAAGCTGAAATAACGAAATTACCAAAGAAAATATAACAGTGGCGCCAAATAACGAATATACTATTTTGATTGCGGATTCATCTTGATTCATTAACACATATTAGGCTTGGTAAAATGAAGTTTCAATCTTTAAAAAAACCTTTATTTTAAGATTTCTTTAAGACTTTTCGAGCCACTGAAATTCAAGAAGCTTTAGTGTTTTCTCTGACTCGTGGCAAAGTTAATAAAAAGGTCGTAGTTCTGGCCTTGTAATCATATTGAAGAATTCCTCCATGGGATTTTGCAATCGAATAAGAGATGCTTAACCCAAGCCCTGAGCCCTTCCCCACTTCTTTGGTGGTATAAAAAGGATCCATAAGCTTCTCCACATGTTCTCCCTCTAGAGGACCCCCTGAATCTGCAAATCGAATAAGCAAATTTTTTTCATCGGCTATTATACTCACTTTAATCCAACGATCGGGTAAATCCTTTATGGCATCAATGGAGTTTGAAAATAAATTATAAAATACTTGAGACAACTCTGTAGACCTACAGTTTACA
>JAGRAA010000422.1 GCA_020435185.1 Bdellovibrionales bacterium
TTGAGTAGCCCTTCAAGAACTTACAGACTTCTCTATCGCTTTGAAACTTTGAAAATGTAAATACAGCTTCATAAGGATCGTTAACGGATTTAAGACTTGCAAAATAAAGGTACTTCTTTTTAAAAGGTGTTTCCCAATATGGTGACGAAAATGAATAGTATTTATATATTTTTTTTCTCATAATTTTTCTAAAAAGGAGCTGAGGAGATCTACTCCATCCATAAGGCCCATGCATTGCTTTATTAAAAAAAGTATTAACATTGAACCAACATTTAAATTAAATGTGAATTTACTCATAGTAACCTCCTTATTGCTTGCCGTTACAGGCCGACACAAATGACATATATAAAAGATTAAATGCATAAACCCTATAGAGATGGGATTTGCACCCATTCCCCAGCACTCCCCCTGCAAGGAAGTCTAAATCACAATTCATTTCGGCTAGAACATGAGTTTAATTGAGGCCCTGAGACTAAATAACTAAATTTTAAGTATTTTACCCCTCGTATTAGATACATTCATTATATCTATCTTCCAAAATTGATCAATACGCATGTAGGTTTGAAAATCTTTTAAAATTACTTCAGGCTTGAATTAAATGAAAACTTGGAGGATTTATGATTAGAGTTTTAAATGAAAACGATTTTGATGAGTATTATCGTGTAAGGCTTAAATCATTGGAGGATCACCCAGAGGCTTATTCATCAATGCCAAAGTTTTTTAAAGAAGCTACCAATGAGATACATTTAAAATTACTAAATGACAGTGCTAGTGAATCAAACTTTTATCTACTTGGACATTTCTACGAGAATAAATTGACGGGTATTATTGGTTTAAAGCCAGAATCCAGAGAAAGCGTTATTCATAAAGCGACTTTATGGGGCTTTTATGTGGACCCTGAATTTAGAAACTCGGGGATCGGTAAAAAGTTAATCCAAAAACTCCTCTCCATTACAAAAGAAAAGTCCAATTTGAGATATATCAGGTTAATGGTAGCAGCATCATGTAAGGAGGCTATTTCTTTGTTTGAACAAGTTGGATTTGATAATTAGGGGATTGAAAAAGAAAGCATATCTGATGGTGAAACATTTTATGATCAAATCTATATGCAAAAGTTTTTGAACTAATGTTCCCGCGCACACTCCCCGCTTAAAAACAGAGTAAGCCATTTCAAAACGTAAATTCATAACTAATTGGATTTAAAAAAGATTTGGCGGATAGGTCGGCAGTTCTGCGATTTCAAGTAGTTAAGTGGGTGGTCAGGGAGAAGTCAGGTTGGGTTTAAGGAGAGTTGATTTTCAGGCAGCCTCAGGCTTGACATATATATCGATATACGATATATTTGCTGTATGATTTGCAGCTTTGGGAATAAAACAGCTAGAGACCTTTTTCATGGTGAAAGCAGCAGGTATGCTAGAAAGTTGCCAAATGAACTACATGCGATTGCGGTGAGAAAACTCGATCAATTGAATACGGCATCAAAGTTGGTTGATTTAAGAATTCCACCTAGTAATAGACTGGAGCCCTTAAAAGGTGAATTGAAAGGTTTTTACAGCATTCGCATAAATGACCAATGGAGAGTTGTTTTCAAGTGGTCAGCTGCTGGACCAGAGGAAGTGCAAATCATGGATTATCATAAATAACTTGGAGGACAGAGATGTTACCTAAGAATAGAAAACCTACGCATCCCGGAGAAATGCTCTTAGAAGAGTTTTTGAAGCCACTGGGCTTGACTCAGCAGAGTTTTGCAAAGCACATGGGGTGGACTTATGCAAAGGTGAATGAAATTGTTAACGGCAAAAGAGGGGTCTCCCCTGAGGTTGCCTTATCCTTATCAGATGCTTTTTCAAATACACCGCAGTTCTGGATGAACTTACAAATCCAGTTTGATTTATGGGTTGCTCTACAAGATCATAAAGAAAAAAAGAAAGTTTCTTAAACTATCCAATCGATTTAATAATGGCGGATTGGTCGGCAGTTGTGGGATTTCAAGGGGTTAAGGGGGCAGTCAGGGTAAAGTCGTGTTTACTCATTTAAAAATGTAACTGAAATAGTTAGCTATGCAGCCATCAATAAATTATTCAATTTATTGATCTTTGTTTTAAATTCTTTTAGTTTAATTTCTAAATCCATTTTTAGTTGAAAGGGATTTAGTTTTTTCTTATTTTCAATTAAATCTTCTTTTTCCTCGGAAGAAAGTTTATCTGAGTTTAGAATTCTTTGGAATGGTGTCTTTGGCTCATCAAAAGTCTTTTTGATTTTTCCATTAATTCTTTCTTTTTTTATTAACTTCATCGTTGGTATAAAGTAATTTTGTAATGGGTTCCAGTAGTTTTTATAGATATCATTCATCATGTACACCAACTCTTCATTATCAAAACGATCATAACCAAAGAGCCTTCTTACATGAGTTAAATTTTTTTGTTCCACATGGCAGTTGTCGTTTTTTTGATAGGGACGTGAACGGTAAAATTGAATGGGTTCTTCTCTTTGAACAAAATACTTAAATAACTCACTATTTATAAACTCTGCCCCACAGTCAGATTTAAAGCCCGTTATTGCAAAAGGAAAATTGCGTTCTATATCTTCCATAGCCAGCTTAACTTGAGCCCCTCCCTTGCGCCAAGTTGCCCTATTTTCTGTCCACGTTGTTGCAAGGTCAGTCACTGTCAATGAGTGTGCATACTCTCCACTAATGACTTCTCCACAATGTGCGACCGTGTCTGAGGTTACGAATCCAGGATCTTGTATATGGCTATCTTCTGCTTGAATAGGTATCCTAGATTTATACCAGTACATAGATGGTTTTGTTGTTGAACGTCCTTTCCCTGTACGTTCACTTTTTAATAACCGATCTATTGTAGAGGCACTTATCTGTTTGAGCTGTATTAACATCTCATCAGTTAATGACGAAGACTCATAATACTCCAACCACTCCGGCATAGCTTTAACCAAACGTTTAGAACAAATGCGGCCCATAGCATGCCACAAAGCTATTAAGTGTTCTTTAGTCTCTTTTGAATACTTTGGACGAAGTCCTTGCTTTTTAAGCTGATTTGTTTCAAATGGGTTATTAAGAAGTCTGATCGCATATTTTCGGCTATAACCACAAACGGCACAAAACTCGTCAAGAATGGCTTTTTTGTATTTTTTTGATGATTTTTGATAGCGTTCCAGTATTGCTATAAGGTATTGTTTTTTTGCTGTGTGGCTCATAATGGTCCCTTTTCTAATGTTGTTTTGCTAACTATTAGTCTAGGGTATGATTTTTATGAGTCACTCAGTGATTTCCTCAAAATTATCAAACCATTGAAAGTTACCTTTTTTATGAGTC
>JAGRAA010000423.1 GCA_020435185.1 Bdellovibrionales bacterium
AGCTCCTACAGAAGAGCCCCCGGTTAAAGAGGCAGTTCAAAATTGACAGATAAAAAACTTATTTTTAAAAACTATTTATTTTTTATAATAGGAGCAACTCTTCTTTCTAGCTTTCAAACAAGCCTTTGGGTCACACATCTCAATGGTCTACCTTCACCCAACTTTTGGATGCCCACCCTCGCTTTTTGGGCGCTTTATCGCCATGAAAAAGAGTTTCTTATTATGATTTACTTGATTACTTTGATCCTCTCGCCCTTGTCTGGTATCCCGTTGGGTTTATTTCTGCTGAATAATACAATAATCACTTTAGTCGCCTATTTTGTAAAACAACGACTCTATCAACCTGGAGTTATTTTTTATATGCTCATCTGTGGGGCAATGACAATGTCATACCCTTTCATATATTGGCTTTTATCACACTTGCTAGAGGAAAACCCCATCAACAGCTTTTCAATATACAATTGGATGATGCAAACCTTGTTAACGACGTTGGTTGCTCTCCCACTCTACATGCTCTATGTATGGATTGATGACGTCACCCAAATGGAACTTCCTACGGAAACAGGGAGACAGTTTCAATGAACCGTTTAGGAATGGATGAGGAAAGAAAAGAGCTTTTACCACGCTATCGACTACTTTATATCGTAGTCGCTGTCAGCGCCTTGATGATCGTTACCCGCTTGTGGTATTTGCAGATCCTAAAAGGGGAAGAATTAAGAGACTATTCCGAAAAAAACCGTATTAAAGAAACCAAAATTCCTGCACAAAGAGGACTCATTCTAGACCGAAACGGTGAGGTACTTGTGGATAACCTCCCTGGTTTTTCGGTAACGATCACCCCTCAATACGCTAAAGATTTAACTGAAACCGCTGACGACTTAAGCCCGATTTTGGATATTCCCTCGCCAAAAATTATTTCTACCGTAAAAAAAAGTCGAAGCTCGAATGGTCTCTTTTGGCCCGCAAAAATCAAAGAAAATTTAAGTTTAGACGAAGTGGTTCGAGTAAAAAAATTACGTCTCTATCATGAAGGCTTAGATATACACCCTATCGTTGTACGGCATTACCCCTTAGGAGAAAACGGCGCACAACTGTTTGGATATGTGGGTGAAATTAGCAAAAGACAGATTAGCAGAATGAACAATAAATACAAAGGTCAAATTCGCTTCGAACAAGGGGACATCATTGGCAAAAGTGGGTTAGAGCAAAAGTGGGAGTCTAGCGTTCGGGGAAAGAACGGCATTCGTTTTGTCGAAGTGGACGCCCGAGGCCGAGGAGCAAAAGACGCGGTCAATATTCTCGGGTTCAATTCAAAACCAGCTCAACAAGGCAACAATCTTGTTTTAACCATAGATAAAGATATCCAAAAAGCCGCTTATGAAGCGATGAATAGAAATGACAAAATAGGCCCAAGAATAGGATCTTTAGTGGCCATAAAAGCGAATGGAGAAGTCCTTGCTTGGGTCAATTCTCCCTCTTTTGACCCGAATCGTTTTTCTACAGGAATATCTCCTGAGTTCCTAGAAGAATTGAGAAACGATCCTTTCAAACCCTTTAGAAATAGAGTGATTCAAGATCATTACCCTCCTGGGTCGACCTTCAAACCCATTATTGCCATAGCAGCCCTCCAAGAAGGAGTGGTAAAAGAGCAAACCATTGTTCACTCCCCAGGTTTTATTATGTTTGCGGGACGCCCTTATCATGACCATCTCCGCGGAGGACACGGAGACATCACTATCGCCCAAGCCATTGAAAGATCCTCTAATGTATTTTTCTACAAAATGGGAATACAGTTAGGCATAGACAAAATGGCAAAATATGCCAAAGCTCTAGGAATAGGGGCGCGGACACAAATTAAACTCTACAATGAAGCCCCTGGATTGATGCCCACAAAAGAATGGAAACTTAAACGCTTCGGTGAACCCTGGCAGCCAGGCGAGAACCTGAGTAATGCCATAGGACAAGGCTTTGTTCTCACCACCCCTCTGCAGATGGCCGTTGCCTATAATACTATTGGACTAGAAGGTCTTCGGTATAAACCTTTTATTGTGAAAAAGATCATAGACAGCAATAGCCAGGTGGTCGTTGAGAACAAACCCCAACTGATCTACGATTTGTCTGAACAAAAAGAAAATCAGGTTTATATTTCAAAAGAGACATTTAAAGCTGTTAAAAAAGGCATGTGGGGTGTGGCCAATGGTCCCCACGGCACGGCTCGCTGGTGGAAAATTCCAAATGTAGAAATGGCCGGAAAAACAGGAACCGTACAAATGAAGTCTTATTCCAAAGATCAAATTTATGATCGATGCGACGCTTATCCTTTTCAACAGCGACATCACGGGTGGTTCGTAGGCTTTGCTCCAGCAGATAAACCTGAAATAACTGTGGCTATTTTAGCTGAACACTCCTGTCATGGAAGCACGGGAGGAGCTCCTGTAGTGCGTGATACCATTAAGGCCTATTTCGAAAAATACCGCCCCGAATTGTTCAAAGCCTCACCCCATAAAGTGACCCATATGAAAACTGTAGACTCTAATCCTAAAGAAAGTGCTTTAATGCACCCAGATACTCCACCCCCTACTGAGGAGCTAGACGAATAATGCTTCAATCCAATTTACATGTTGAAGGAAGAACATTTTTTAATCGCTTCGATTATCATTTTGCGATAGTTATACTTTCTCTTAACCTCATCGGACTGATTAACCTCTATTCAGCCACACACGGAGTAAGTATTACCTCTACGACCAAACTCTTTAACCAGCAAATTTTGTGGCTTTCTGTAGGGTGGGGTCTGTATTTTGTGGTTACGTTAATGGATTACAATTTTTTTAGACGGATCACTTATATTCTTTATGGCATAAATGTCTTTGCCATGGCCTCGGTCATGGTGATCGGAAAATCATTCTATGGAGCTCAAAGATGGCTTGATCTTGGTTTTTTTAGATACCAACCTTCTGAAACTATGAAGCTTGTACTTGTTCTTACCCTCTCCCACATCATCGCAGACAAGCATCGACCTGAAGGCTTAGGCTTGAGAGATCTATTTTTACCCGCTGTGATCACAGGCATCCCTTTCGTACTCACAGTAAAACAGCCTGATTTAGGAACAGCCCTTTTACTCATCGCTATCTCTTTTTCTATTCTCTTTTTTGCAAAAATCAAAAAATATTTGCTTATCTTGGGCCTGTCCGTAGTCGTTATTGCTGCTCCCTTGGTGTGGAGCTTCGGCATGAAGACCTACCAAAAAAATAGAGTATTGACTTTTCTTGATCCAGGAAAAGACCCTAGAGGAACAGGTTACAATAGTATCCAATCTAAAATTGCGGTAGGCAGTGGTGAATTTTTAGGAAAAGGCTTTAGAAAAGGCACACAGTCACAGCTCGAATTTCTCCCTGAGAGACATACAGATTTTATTTATAGCGTTCTCAGTGAAGAGTTTGGATTTTTGGGTAGCGTATCCACATTTGGCCTATTTATTATTCTTTATCTGATGGGAATTCGGGCTTCTATTCATTCGAAAGATAAATTTGGAGCATTTGTTTCGGTAGGTGTTCTAGCCTATCTGTTTTGGCACGTATTTGTAAATATCGGAATGGTCATAGGTATCCTTCCCATTGTAGGAGTCCCCCTTCCCCTTCTCAGTTATGGTGGGTCCAGCTTACTCTCTACAATGTTCGGATTAGGACTCATCTCGTCCATATCCTACAGAAGATATTTGTTTTAAACTTAAAAAATTTAAATATGCTTTTGAAGGACTTCTACAATATTCTCTTTAGGATAGTTTCCAACGATTTGTTCAACTTCTTGACCATCTTTAAATACGATCATGGTAGGAATTCCGCGCACCCCATATCTTGCTGGAGCACCTGGATTTTCATCCACATTAACCTTGATGATCTTTACCTCATCCATCTCGTTTGAAATTTCTTCTAACTTCGGACCTAAAGCTCGACAAGGACCACACCATTCTGCCCAAAAATCCACTAATATGGTGCCTTCTGCTTTTAAAACATCCTTTTCAAAATCTGCATCCGTCGTATGCCCAACAGCCATTCTCCACTCCTTTTAAAATTAAGTCTTACCTTATACTGTATATTATTTCTAATAATGAGTTCAATATTGGAATTGGCAAGGCGCATCTCTTTCTTTTTGAGATTCTTTCTTTTTGAGATTCTTTCTTTTTGAGATCCTCCATTTTTCGCTTATTTTGCATAACGTCGATAAACTAGCGTCGACAGCAATATGCCTCAAAATGAACCAATTCATGAGAGACATAAGACCATAGCCCCAAATCCTTTAGAAATCTATAAGTTTCGGTCTAATAAACCGATAGAAGCTTTATGGAAAAGGGACAATTTGAAATTTTAATAATAGAAGACGATGAGTCTCAATCTTCAGCATTAAAAGAGGCCCTTCAAAGACAAGGCTTTTCAGTCAGCACTGAAAAAGATCCAGATAAAGCAGTGAAAAATTCAAAGTTTAAAAATTACCACCTCTCCATAGTAGACTGCATGCTTCCAAAACAAAATGGTGTTGATGTTGCAAAAAAACTCTATCGAGACTCACACAACGAAATGGCCACAATTTTCGTAAGTGGGGTTTTTAAAGATCCAAAGTTTATTGAAAACACCGTCAATAGCGTTGATGCTTTAAAGTTTTTTAGTAAACCTTTTAATATCGAAGAACTCATCGCTACAGTTACTTCTGAGTACGAACGCATAGCTGGAGAAGAACACCTTACGGCTATTCATTCGTTGATGACGAGGTCAGACAGTAGCAATCAAGATAAAATCTCAACCGTCAATAATTCAAATACCCTCCATGGCTTAGACCTCCCTCACATTTATTCTCTGTTTAGCCAATCTAATTTATCAGGGATTTTAACGGTTAAATATTCTGAAAGGCGAACCTATAAAGTCTGGTTTAGCGACGGAAACATCTCTCGTGTAGAAAGCAATGACAAAGATTCTTTTTTTGGAACTCTCCTTGTGGAGTATGGTTTTGCTACACTCAAAGATGTCAAAAAAAGTCTGGCCAATCAAGAGCAAAAAAAATTAGGAGAAAAACTGATAGATTCAAATGCTATTAGTCCTCACGCCATTAAAATAGTTTATAAAGAACAAATGTACATTCGACTCAGTAAAAGTATAAAAAATCAGTTTGTTGACGTTCACTTTGAGGATAAAAAAATAAACTTAGATGATATTTATATAAATAAAGAAGAAATCATCCACCAACAGTCTGATTGGTTACTCTCGAAAATGA